>NZ_SOGZ01000016.1:0-97737 GCF_004403145.1 Cryobacterium sp. TMT1-62
GGCGGCTCCCCGGTCGCTTCGCCGGCGCTGCGCGCGTGCTGCGCCGCTCCGCGCACGGCACGCCACGCGCGGGGCGGCGCATGACCGGCGCGCCGAATCCGAGCCACCCATCTCCGACTTCGAGAAGCTCGAGGGCTGCGTCACCTGCCTGAGCGTACGGGTGCGCTGAATCCCGATCCCCGAATTCGGCGCTTGCGCCCGAGGCCCCGGAACCGTAGTCTGAGAGGCTGCCTGATCAGGGGGGCACAGCTCAGACACCACGCGCTCAGGAGGCCGACATGACCAAGACAGCACCGTTCACGATCGCAACGTGTGCGAACGACGGCGCGCGCCTTGGCGCAGCCACCTCGTTCCCGCGCGCCGCTTAGCCTGCCCCCTCCCGCGATCTCCCGCCCCGCCTCGGGCCTGACTCCGGGCCGCTGACACCCAGCGACCGGCTCCGCCCCGCAGGCCGGCAGCCATGCTGCCCCCGGAAGCTACGGCTTCCACCCCCGCCGACCGACGTGCTCGTCGTCGGCCTCCCGGCGCCGCGCGCCGCCGTTCACTGGAACCAGACTCGTTCAGGACTCACTCGTGACCACGCTCACCGACCACAGCCATCCGCCCGACCCCGACCCCGCAGCGGGAACCGACCCCGTTGCCCTGCCCCGGAGGAACACCCTCCAGGTGCTGCTGCGCCTCTACCCCTTCGCCCGGCCGGCCCTGCCGCGGCTGGCCCTCGGCATGCTCGCCGCCCTGCTGGCGGCGCTTGTGGCGCTCACCATCCCGCAGGTGCTGCAGCGCCTCGTCGACGGTGCCCTGACTCAGCAGGACGCCGCCCAGATCTGGCCGGCCGTCATCGTGGTACTCGCCCTCGGCGTGATCGAGGCGGTGCTGATCGCACTGCGCCGCTGGTTCGTTCTCGGCCCCGGCACCCACATCGAGGCGCGGATGCGCAACGCGCTCTACGCCCGGCTGCAGGACCTCCCGGTCACATTCCACGACAAGTGGCCGAGCGGCCAACTGCTCTCCCGCGCCGTCAGCGACCTCAACCTGATCCGCCGCTGGATCTCGTTCGGCCTCGTGCTGCTCATCGTGAACGTCGTCACCGTTGTGATCGGCGCCGCCATCCTGGTGTCGATGAACTGGATCCTCGGCCTCATCTTCCTCGTCTGCTCCGTGCCGCTGTGGATCGTCGGCTACCTGTTCGAGGAGAAATACTCCGTCGTTGCGCGGCGCAGCCAGGACCAGGCCGGCGACCTCGCGACGGCCGTCGAGGAGTCGGTGCACGGCATCCGGGTGCTCAAGGCCTTCGGGCGCGGCAAGTTCGCGTTGAAGAATTTCTCCGACCAGGCCGAGAGCCTGCGCGGCACCGAGATCGAGAAGGCGCGCGCCATCGCCGGCATCTGGCTGTGGCTGCTGATGATCCCGGATGTGGCCTTCGCCCTCTGCCTCGTCGCCGGTGTCTGGCTGGCCGGCCAGGGCGAGTTCAGCGTGGGCGGGCTCGTGGCCTTCTTCGCCACGGCCACCGTGCTGCGCTGGCCGATCGAGTCGGTCGGGTTCCTGCTGTCGATGACCTTCGATGCCCGCACCGCGACCGACCGGTTCTTCGACGTGCTCGACGCGCCGAACGCCATCACCGACCCCGAGCATCCCGTCACCGTCGACCGGCCCCGCGGCCGCCTCGCGTTCGAGAACGTGCACTTCCGCTACCCCGACTCGCCGAGCCGCTTCCCGGACCTGCTCGACGGCGTGGACCTGGTGCTCGAACCGGGGGAGACCATGGCGCTCGTTGGTCTGACCGGCTCCGGCAAGTCCACCCTGACGGCGCTCACCACCCGCCTCTACGACGTGACGGAGGGGGCGGTGACCCTCGACGGGGTCGACGTGCGCTCCCTCGGCCGCGAGGAACTGCGTCGCCACCTGTCGATGGCGTTCGAGGATGCGACGCTGTTCTCGGCATCCGTGCGCGACAACGTGCTGCTCGGCCGTCCGGAGTGGGCCGAGCGCTCGCCCGAAGCGGATGCCGCACTCGAGGAGGCGCTCATGGTTGCCCAGGCCGGCTTCGCCCACGACCTCCCGGAGGGCGTGGACACGCTCGTCGGAGAGGAAGGGATGAGCCTCTCCGGCGGCCAGCGGCAGCGGATCGCGCTCGCGCGGGCGGTGGCGGCGAAACCCGCCGTGCTCGTGCTCGACGACCCGTTGTCGGCGCTCGACGTGAACACCGAGTCCCTTGTCGAAGCCGCGCTGCGCGAGGTGCTCTCCGCGACCACGGCGCTGATCGTGGCGCACCGGCCGTCCACCGTGATGCTCGCCGACCGGGTGGCGCTGCTCCAGAACGGGCGTGTCACCGCGATCGGACGGCACTCCGATCTACTCCGCGAGAGCGAACACTACAAGTTCGTCATCTCGAGCCTGGAAGACGAAGAACGACGAGAGTCCGCACGAGAGGAGGCGGCGCGATGACCGTCACCGGTGTCGAGGGCGAAGACCGCAGCAACTTCACCGCCGCGGAGAGCAAGCAGATCCGGGGCCGGTCGCTGCGCCTGCTCGGGTCGCTGCTGCACCCGGTGCGCTTTTCGGTCCTCGCGGCAATGCTGATCGTGGTCGTGTCCACGGCCGCGCAGGTGGCCGGCCCGGCCCTGATCGCGTTCGGGATCGACCGCGGTCTGCCTGCGCTGATGGAGCAGGACTGGGTGCCGCTGGCCGCCACGGGGGTGGTCTACCTCGCCACGGGTGTGGTCGGGGCCATCCTGATCGCCTGGTACACGATCATGTCGGCGCGGATCAGCCAGGCCGTGCTGATCGACCTGCGCAAGAGGGTTTTCCTGCACACGCAGCGGCTGAGCCTCGAATTCCACGAGTCGTACACCTCGGGGCGCATCATCTCCCGGCAGACCAGCGACCTCGACGCCATCCGGGAACTGCTGGATTCGGGCATCAACCAGCTCGTGCAGGGGCTGCTGTACATGGTGTTCACGGCGATCGCCCTGTTCCTGCTCGACGGTACGAGCGGGCTTGTCCTGCTCGCGTCGATCGTGCCGTTGGCGCTGCTCACCCGCTGGTTCCAGGTGCGCTCGCAAACGCTCTTCCGCCGGTCGAGAACGGCGTCGGCGAGCCTGATCGTGCAGTTCGTGGAGACCATGACCGGCATCCGTGCGGTCAAAGCCTTCCGGGCGGAGAAACGCAACGAGAAGGTGTTCGGCGAACTGGTCGAGGACTACCGCAAGGTGAATGAGCGGGTCATCCAGCTGTTCGGCATCTTCGATCCGGGTCTCGTGTTGATCGGGAACGTGGCCGTCGCGGTCGTTCTCCTGGTCGGCGGGTTCCGCGTCGTCGACGGCCAGCTCTATATCGGCGCGCTGCTCGCGGCCCTGCTCTACACCCGCCGGTTCTTCGACCCGATGGAGGAGATGGCGATGTTCTACAACTCCTACCAGTCGGCCGCCGCGGCGCTGGAGAAGATCTCCGGGGTGCTCGAGGAGCATCCCGGAGTGCCGGACCCGGTGACGCCGGTCGACCTCTGGGCGGCAAAGGGTGCGGTCTCGTTCGAGAACGTGCAATTCGAATACCAGAGCGACCGGGTCATCCTGCCGCAGTTCGACCTGACGATCCCGGCCGGGCAGACCATCGCCCTGGTTGGGTCGACCGGGGCCGGCAAGTCCACCCTGGCCAAGCTGATGGCGCGTTTCTACGACCCGTCGGTGGGTCAGGTGACCCTCGACGGCGTCGACCTGCGCGACCTGCACCCCAAGGACCTGCGCCGAGCGATCGTCATGGTCACCCAGGAGGCCTACCTGTTCAGCGGTTCGGTCGCCGACAACATTTCGATCGGCAAACCGGATGCGACGCCCGCCGAGATCGTGGCGGCGGCCCGAGCGGTCGGCGCGCACGACTTCATCGCGGGGCTGCCGAACGGGTACGACACCGACGTGAACAAGCGCGGCGGGCGCGTCTCCGCCGGGCAGAGGCAGCTGATCTCGTTCGCTCGGGCGTTCCTGGCCGACCCGGCGGTGCTCATCCTCGACGAGGCCACCTCGAGTCTGGACATCCCGAGTGAACGCCTCGTGCAGCAGGCGCTGCAGACACTGCTCGGGGGACGCACCGCCGTGATCATCGCGCATCGCCTATCGACTGTGGCGATCGCCGACCGGGTGCTCGTGATGGAGCACGGGCGCATCGTGGAGGACGGCACGCCCGACCACTTGATCGCCGGCACCGGCCGGTTCGCGCAGCTGCACGCCGCCTGGCGCGACTCGCTGGTGTGATCGGCGACGCGACTCGCGGCGCGAGCGGTTAGGCGAACCCCCAGGCCTTTTCCTCGTCGCTCGAGTCGTCGGAGAGCGGCGTGCCCGTCAGGGGGCGGTTGGAGGCGACCGGTCCGAGCGGGTGGTAGCTGGGATCCCGCGGGATCGCGGGCGATTCCTTGAGTTCGACGAAGATCGCGTGCGTCGGCGTGCGGCCGATGTTCACGCCGGCGTGCTCCTGGGCCGGCAGCCAGCGGGTCTCGCCGGCGGGCAGCTCGACGTCGATTTCGCGGCCCTCCGACGACAGGCGCCGGGCGTAGGCGCTGAGCGTGATCATGACGCTGTCGGGATGCTCGTGGGGATTGGTCTCATCGCCGGGAGCGTCGAGGAACTCGAGCACGCGAACGCGGTCGTTCTCAAGCAGTACTCGGTAGGCGCCCGGGTCGGTGACGACGGGATCGAGGGCGGTGTGTGCGGCTGTGCTTTCGCTGTCCATGAAAAACGGTAGCATCCGGCGCAGCCTCGAACCAAGCATTGCGGGCAACCCCGGGCGGTGATCGCTATGCGGGGCTCCAGCGCGCCGCCGCGTAATCGATGCGGTAGCCGTATGCCCCGGCCTTCAACGGGGTGCCCTCCGCGGTGTAGTGGGGGAGCGCGCGCTCCTCGTGCCCGATCGGCGGGCGTCCGCCGGCCCGGATCACACGCCACCAGGGCAGCGCGGTGCCGTGGCGCGCCATGATCTGCCCGACCAGGCGGGCTCCACGGGAGCCGAGCACGGCCGCGACATCACCGTAGGTCATCACGCGACCGGCCGGGATCGACTCCACGATTCCGAGAACGTGCGTGACGAAGGCAGGTTCCCGGGTGCCGGCATCCGTCATCGGCTGCGAGTCAGAGCTGCAATGCGCCGATAATCTCGCCGTAGACGGTTTGGCCGATGTCGCTGAAGCCCAGGCGGTGGAAGAACGACTCCGGCCCCTCTTCGCCGGGTTCCCAGATCACGGTGATGTGGTCGAAGCCGCGCTTGCGGGCCTCGGCGGCGAGTGCGTCTGCGGCGAACTTGCCGACACCCTTGCCCTGGGCCTCCGCGTCCACGTTGATGCGCCAGATGCAGGCACGGAATTCTTCGTGCGGTGAGTCGGGGTCAAAGTTTCCGTGAATGAAGCCGGCAACCTCGCCGTCCAGCAGAACGACGCGCTGCCAGGCGGTAGCAGGGTTGATGACGGACGCCGCGACCGCGTAGGAGACGGGGGCGATGAACTGCTCCTGACCCGGTTTCAGGCTCAGGCTGTTCGCCGCGACGATGTTGCGCGCGGACAGTTCTTCCAGTCGTAGTTCACCCATGCGAACAGGCTAACGTGCACCGGAGCCGGCCGGTAGTCGGGTTTTCGGACGACAGGGCGTGGGGGGTGGCCCCATCCGGAAGATCCGGAAACTGTCTCGATGTCAAGATAGTTACGTCGCTCCACTAGAATCGGTGTGGCTATTCTTGCCCCCCGATATTCTGAGGAGATTTCCATTGGCGAAGATCAAGGTTGAAGGCACTGTCGTCGAGCTCGACGGGGACGAGATGACCCGCATCATCTGGCACGCGATCAAGGAGACCTTGATCCACCCGTACCTCGACATCGACCTCGAGTATTACGACCTGTCGATCCAAAAGCGCGACGAGACCGACGACCAGATCACGATCGACTCGGCCCGCGCCATCCAGAAGCACGGCGTCGGCGTCAAGTGCGCGACCATCACGCCCGACGAGGCGCGCGTCGAGGAATTCGGCCTGAAGAAGATGTGGGCGTCGCCCAACGGCACCATCCGCAACATCCTCGGCGGCACCATCTTCCGCGAACCCATCATCATCTCGAACATCCCGCGCCTCGTGCCGGGCTGGAATAAGCCGATCATCATCGGCCGCCACGCGTTCGGCGACCAGTACAAGGCCACCAACTTCCGCTTCGAGGGCGAGGGCACGCTCAGCATGACCTTCACCCCGAAGGACGGCTCGGCCCCGCAAGAGTTCGAGGTATTCCAGGCCCCCGGCAGCGGCGTCGCGATGGGGATGTACAACCTCGACGACTCCATCCGCGACTTCGCCCGCGCGTCGTTGAACTACGGCCTCGAGCGCAAGTACCCGGTCTACCTGTCGACGAAGAACACGATCCTCAAGGCTTATGACGGCCGCTTCAAGGACATCTTCCAGGAAATCTTCGACGCCGAGTTCAAGGCCCGCTACGACGCGGCCGGCCTCAGCTACGAGCACCGCCTGATCGACGACATGGTCGCCTCTGCCATGAAGTGGGAGGGCGGTTACGTCTGGGCCTGCAAGAACTACGACGGCGACGTGCAGTCGGACACCGTCGCGCAGGGCTTCGGCTCGCTCGGCCTGATGACCAGCGTGCTCTCCACGCCTGACGGCAAGGTCGTCGAGGCCGAGGCCGCGCACGGCACCGTGACGCGCCACTACCGCCAGCACCAGCAGGGCAAGGCCACCTCGACCAACCCGATCGCCTCGATCTATGCCTGGACCCGCGGCCTCGCGCACCGCGCCAAGCTTGACGGGAACCCGGCGCTCGCCGAGTTCGCCAACACGCTCGAAGACGTGGTCATCAAGACCGTCGAGAGCGGCAAGATGACCAAGGACCTCGCGCTTCTCGTGGGCCCGGAGCAGGCCTTCCAGACGACCGAGGAGTTCCTCGCGGCCATCGCGGAGAACCTCCAGGCCCGCATGGCCTAACCCGCAGCGACAGGGTGGCAGTCTCACCCCCCCCCCCGGGTGAGGCTGCCGCCCTTTTTTAGGCGTTTTTCCGGGTTTTCCCGGCCCTGAGGGGAGGCTTTCCTTGCTGGCGGTGGCCGGCNAGGCAAGAATATGACCATGTCGTCTCTGGTCGCCGCCGTTCGTCGTTACCCGCTCGTCGCCACGACCGTGCTGCTCGGGCTCATCGGCGCGGTGCTCGCCCTGGGCGGTCAGACGGATGCCGTGCGCTGGCTGTTCAGTGGATTCGGCCTGCTGGTCGCCGGTTACGAAACGATCGGCATGGTACGACGGCTGCTGGGCGGCACCCTCGGTGTCGACGTGCTCGCGATCACGGCCATCGTCGCCACGGTGCTGGTGGGCGAATACGTGGCCACCCTGATCATCGTGCTGATGCTCACCGGAGGCGCGGCCCTCGAAGACTTCGCCGTGAACCGGGCCAAGCGCGAGCTCGACGCCCTGCTCCGGCGGGCCCCGCAGATCGCGCACCGGCTCGGCGCCGGCGCCGGCACCGGCACCGGCACCGATACCGATACCGATACCGATACCGATACCGATACCGATACCGATACCGATACCGATACCGGAAACGGAAACGGCGAGGTCGAGGACGTGCCGGCCACCGACGTGCGGCCGGGCGACCTGCTTCTCGTTCGCCCTGCCGAGATCGTGCCGGTCGACGGCGCTCTGGTCTCAGTCAGCGCAGTCTTCGACGAGTCCTCGCTCACCGGGGAGAGCCTCCCGGTCGAGCGCGAAGCCGGCGACGCCGTGCTCAGCGGGTCGATCAACGGCCAGGCTGCCGCCACCATCCGAGCCACCGCGACCGCCGCGGACAGCCAGTACCAGCAGATCATCGCGCTGGTCGAAGAGGCATCGGCCAGCAAGGCCCCCGTGGTGCGCCTGGCGGACCGCTACGCCGTGCCGTTCACTGCGGTCTCGCTCTCGATCGCCGCCCTGGCCTGGATCGTCAGCGGCGACCCGGCCCGGTTTGCCGAGGTGCTGGTGGTGGCGACCCCCTGCCCACTCCTGATCTCCGCACCGGTCGCCTTCATGGGCGGCATGAGCCGGGCCGCCCGCAACGGCATCATCGTTAAGGGCGGTGGGGTGCTCGAAATGCTCTCTCGGGCCAAAACCGTGGTCTTCGACAAGACCGGCACGCTCACCCACGGCAGCCCCACCATCGCCCGCGTGCTTCCCGAGCCCGGCTTCGACGAGGACGAGTTGCTCGTACTCGCCGCGTCCGCGGAGCAGTACTCGTCGCACGTGCTCGCGGCATCCGTGATCGCGGCGGCCCGGACCCGCGGGCTAGAGCTGATCGGGTCGGAGACCGCGAACGAGGTTCCCGCGCACGGCGTCGTGGCCCGGCTGGGCGCCCGCGAGGTCACCGTGGGCAAGCTGTCGTTCATCCGGGAACGGGCGACGGATGCCGTGGCCGCCCCGATCGAGGGCGGCGAACTGGCCATCTACATCGCCGTCGACGGGCGCTTCGCCGGCAGCATCGTCGCCAGTGACACGCTGCGGGAGAACGCACCGCAGACTCTGGCGGATCTGCGGGCGCTCGGCCTGCGGGACACCGTGATGCTCACCGGCGACGCTCGGCCCACCGCCGAGCACATCGCGGCGCTGGTGGGGATCGAGCAGGTGCAGGCGGACTGCCTGCCCGCCGACAAGGTCAACGCCGTGCGTGGCCTGGCCCACCGCCCGGTGATCATGGTCGGCGACGGGGTGAACGACGCACCCGTGCTGGCCGTCGCCGACGTCGGTATCGCCATGGGAGCCCGCGGGGCCACGGCCGCGAGCGAATCGGCCGACGTCGTCATCCTGATCGACGACCTGACCCGCGCGGCCCGCGCGGTCGCGATCGGCCAGGACACCATCCGGATCGCGCTGCAGAGCATCTGGCTCGGCATCGCTCTGAGCCTCGGCCTGATGGTCCTGGCCGCGTTCGGCTTCATTCCCGCCACCGCGGGAGCACTATTGCAGGAATTCGTCGACCTGGCCACGATCCTGAACGCGTTGCGGGCGATCGGCGGCCGCCGGGACGCCTCGGTGCAGGCCCAGATCGCCGCTCGCAAGCCGGCGGCGGCCGGCGCGCTGAGTCGCTGAGTCGCTGAGTCGCTGAGTCGCTGAGTCGCGTCACCCTACTGTGCTGGATGCCCCCCAGTTCAGGTGTCAACGCGTGCAAGTTGCACAGTCTGAGGTCGAATTCAGCTAGCTTCAAGTTCATGTGCCTCCGTTGGGGGTCAACCTTTCGTCGTTGAACGGATTGGATGATGCACGTGAACTCACGAAATCGGCATTTCTCACCCTGGGACCTCGACCCCCGGCCGCCGCGCGCACTGTGTAGGGCCACCGCGGTGGCCCTGACCGTCGGGCTGGTGGCTACCGCGGCCCTCGTCGGCGGCACCGTCGCAGCCGGCGCCGCACCGCAGCAGGCTCCGCGGTTGGCCATTGAAAAACCGGCCACCGCCTTCGAGGCCGGCCGCTACGTCGTCACGCTGGCCGCCAGCGCGGTCGCCGCCTACTCCGGCGGCGTCGCCGGTTTCGACGCCACCAAGCCGGCCCCGGGCCGGCAGCTCGACGCGAGCTCGAAGAACGCGACCGCTTACGCCGCGCACCTCGCAACCGAGCAGAGAAGGGTCGCCGCGGCCGCCGGGGTGAGCGTCAGCGTCTCCTACACGACCGCACTCAACGGATTCGCCGCCGAACTCACCGCGGTCCAGGCCGCCGCACTCTCCGCGAACCGAGAGGTTCTCGCCGTCGAGAAGGACGCGATCCGCCGGGTCACGGCGCAGTCCTCGACCGACTTCCTCGGGCTCGGTGACGCCGCCGGCGTCGGCGGGGTCTGGGACGCGGTCGGCGGCGTTGACGCGGCCGGCGCCGGCGTCGTCGTCGGTATCATCGACACCGGCATCGCCCCGGAGAACGGGTCCTTCGCCGGCGACCCCCTCGGCACCGATCTCGGCGACGCTCCGTTTCGCACGGCCGACGGCGGCATCCGCTTCGGCAAGTCCGACGGCGGCACCTTCACCGGCGCCTGCGTCGTGGGTGTGCAGTTCACCGCAGACGACTGCAGCACCAAAATCGTCGGTGCCCGGTACTACGTCGACGGGTTCGGCGCCTCCCGGATCGGTGCCGAAAGCGTCGGCGAATACCTTTCGCCGCGCGACGGCGACGGCCACGGCTCACACACCGGCGGCACCGCAGCCGGCAACCACGCCGTCGGCGCGTCGGTCGGTGGCATCGACTTCGGCACCATCTCGGGCGTTGCGCCCGCGGCGAAGATCGCCGCGTACAAGGTCTGCTGGTCCGGCCCCGACCCGGTCAGCCAGGACGACGACGGATGCGCCACCAGCGACCTCCTCTCGGCGATCGACCAGGCCACGGCCGACGGTGTCGACGTGATCAACTTCTCGATCGGCGGCGGTGCGGCCCAGACCACGGTCTCCGCCACCGACGTCGCCTTCCTGGGCGCGGCATCCGCCGGCATCTTCGTGGCGGCGTCGGCCGGTAACGCCGGTCCCGACGCCTCCACGCTCGATAACGCGTCGCCGTGGATCACCACCGTGGCGGCCAGCACCATTCCGAGCTACGAGGCCACCGCCACCCTCGGCAGCGGCCCTGCCTATGGCGGCGGCTCGATCACGGTCCCTGCCGTCGGCGTGACCGGTGCGCTGGTGCGCGGTGACCTCGTCGCCGCCCGGCGCGGAACAGACCCCTTGCTCTGCGGGCCGAACTCGCTCGACCCGGCCAAGGTGACCGGCACGATCGTGTTCTGTCAGCGCGGCGTCTATGACCGGGTCGCCAAGTCCGTCGAGGTGAAGCGTGCCGGGGGTATCGGCATGGTGCTGGTGAACAAGACGGCCAGCTCGCTCGACCTCGACCAGCACGCGGTGCCGACGGTGCACCTCAACGCCGAAGCGTTCGCCACGGCCTTCGCCTACGCAGGCACCGCCGGGGCGACCGTGACCCTCACGCCGGGCAATGCGCTCGGGACCACTCCGCCCGCCCCGCAGGTCGCCGGGTTCTCCTCGCGCGGACCGATACTTGCCGACGGCAGTGACATCATCAAGCCGGACGTCTCGGCGCCCGGGGTTGCGATTCTCGCCGGCGGTGCCAACGCTGCGGGCGCGGCAGGCACGTACCAGTTCCTGTCCGGAACGTCGATGTCGTCGCCGCACGTGGCGGGCCTTGCCGCCCTCTACCTGGGCCAGACGCCGAGCGCGAGCCCGGCCGAGGTGAAATCGGCCTTCATGACCACCGCCTACAACACGGTCACCGGCTCCGGCGCTGCCGTGACCGACCCGTTTCTGCAGGGCGCCGGCCACATCGACCCGACGAAGTTCTTCAGACCGGGACTCGTCTACCTGAACGGGGAGAGCGACTGGATGTCCTACATCAAGGGCGCCGGCTACACCGGGGGCGGCCTGGACGCCGTCACCGCGGTCGACCCGTCGAACCTCAACCTGGCCTCGATCGGCATCGGTTCGCTCACCCGGCCGGAGACGATCACCCGCACGGTGACGTCGACCCAGGCGGGCACCTTCGACGCCTCTGTGTCCGGCCTCGCCGGCATCGACGTGACGATCGAGCCGTCCACGCTGACCTTCGGCGCGGCAGGGGAGACTCAGTCCTACACGGCGACGTTCTCCCGAACGGATGCGCCCGTCGACACGTTCGCGACCGGCTCGCTCAGCTGGACCAGCGGCGCGACCGTCGTGCACAGCCCGGTGGCGGTCAAGCCCGTCACCCTCGAGTCGCCGATCACCGCCGACGGAACCGGTCTGGCCGGCTCCGTCGGCATCCGCGTGACGCCCGGCACGACCTCCGACATCCCCCTGGCGACCGACGGCCTCGCGGCCGGCGTGCTGCTCAGAGAGAAGAAGGGCGGCCCGGGCAAGGCCTACACCGGAACGGGGCTCCCCGGAACGGAGATCGTCTTCACCGTGCAGGTTCCGGCGGGAACGGTGTTGCAGCGCTTCGACCTTGATTCACTAACCGACGCCGCCGACCTTGACCTGGTGGTCAACCGATTGAGCGGCAAGGGCGGCACGCCGATCGAAGGCTGGCAGTCGGCCACGGCGGCGACGGACGAACACGTCGACCTGCTGAACCCGACGGCCGGGTACTACCAGGTTGTCGCGTCGGTCTTCAGTGGCACCGACCGGTACGACCTGACCACCTTCACGGTCGCGCCGGGTGCCGGCGCCGGAGCGTTCACCGTTGCCCCGAACCCTCTCCCGGGAGTGCAGGGCGTTGAAGCGACCTACACGGCCTCGTGGAGTGGTCTGGCCGCGGGCACGGATTACCTCGGGCTGGTGCGCTACGGCGACACTGGCTTCTCGACGGTCGTGGCGGTGGAGAACTAGCGGCCGCCAGGTTCGTCAGCGAGGTCGGACTCGCCCGCTGCGTCCGGCGTCGAACCAATTCGACGGAGATTTTGCGACACGAGGCCGCTTGCGAGCTGTTTCGAACCCGTTTTGGGCAAAATCTCCGTCGAATTCGTCAGGGTGCGGTTCTGGGCGGGCGGCGGACGGATACCGAGCGACGGCTTACCCTGAGGTAATGCGATTCGCACGAATGCGCCGAGGCGGCGAGAACCTCGGCGTGAGCCGGCCGCGGCTGTCCCGAGAGGTCTACGTGCTCGGCGTGATCGCGTTCTTCGTGATGGTGGGCTTCGGCGTCGTCGTGCCGGTGCTGCCCGTCTACGTGCGCAGCTTCGGGGTCGGCTACCTGGAAATCGGCGCCGTCGTCTCCGCGTTCGCGCTGATGCGCTTCGTCTCCAGCCCGTTCACCGGGCGCCTGATCGACTGGGCCGGCGAACGCGTGATCCTGGCCTCCGGCATCGGGATCGTCGCCGTTTCCAGCGGGCTGGTCGGCGTGGCCCAGAACTATCCGCAGCTGCTGCTCCTGCGCGGAGCCGGCGGCGTCGGTTCGGCCCTGTTCACGGTGGCGGCCATGACTCTCCTGCTCGGCTCCACGGCACCGGGATTCCGGGCCAGGGCCATCGGGTTCTACCAGGGTGGGTTCCTGCTCGGCGGGATGGCCGGCCCCGCGCTCGGCGGGCTCCTCGCCACGATCTCGCTCACCGCGCCGTTCTTCTTCTACGCCGCGACGCTCGCCGTTGCCGGCATCCTCGGGCTCGTGCTGCTGCGCCCGGTGCGGGGTGGGGTCGCCGCGGCCGGCCCGGCGCCCGAGCGCATCCCGTTCCGAACGGTGCTGCGGGACACCCGGTTCCGCGCGGCGTGCATCGCTAACTTCTCCACCGGCTGGAACTCGTTCGGCGTGCGCAACGCCCTGATCCCCGTGCTGGTCGTCGAGGTGCTGCGGGGTCCGACCGCCTGGACCGGCATCGCCTTCGCCTTCGCGGCCGTCGCCCAGACGGTGGCACTCGCGCCGGCCGCGCGGTTCGTCGACACTGTGGGCCGTCGCCCGGCCATCATCGGAGCGTTCCTGGTTGCCGGGGTCACCATCCTCGCGGTCCCGTTCGCGCCGAACATCATCGTGCTCACGGCCCTGCTTTGCCTCTACGGCGTGGCCTCGGCGTTCATGGGCACCGCCCCGGCCGCATCCGTCGGCGACGCGGCCGGCGCCGGTGGCGGTCGACCCGTGTCGGTCTTCTCGATGTTCTCCGACCTGGGTGCCATCGTCGGCCCGCTCGCGGCCGGGTTTCTCGTTGACAGCGCCTCCTATCCGGTAGCCTTCGGCGTCGGCGCCTTGCTGTTCTTCGCGACCTCTGTCTACGCGCTGCGGATGCCGCGGCAGGCCCGCCCGGCGTAGTCCCGCCCCGAGAGAGGTCGAATACAGCTACGAAACTGTCACCAATAAATAGTGACAGAGACTCGACTTCATGTGCGCAACGAGGTATCCTCGTAACATGACGAACCTCGCAGAAGACCTCAGGCAGGCGGCCGACGCCGTCGCGCTGTTGCGTTCCTCGCGCGCCGACCTCGCAGCCCTTCCCGACGCCGGGGCGCTGGCCGGCCAGAAGCGAATCGCATGCGCCCGCCGTCTGCTCGACACCTATGCCGCGTTGATGGCCGCAACCATTGCTGACCGTTCGCGGCCGGAGCTCGGCCATTCGGGGTTGGCGGCGCAGCAGGGGTACTTGTCCCCGGAAGCCCTGATCCAGAACTGGACAGGCTCGTCCAAGGGTGACGCCTACAAACTGGTCGCAGTCGGCACGATGACGGCCGACACCGAGGCGGCCGAGAAGCTGGTCGAGGAGGCGCTCTCGTCGCCCGACACGGATGCCGCCGAGGTTGCCGAATTCGTCGCGAAGGTGCCGTGGCACGCGCCGATCGCCCGGGCCGTCACCGCCGGCACGCTCTCGGTCGACGCGGCCGAGTCGATCCGCGCCGGCCTCGGCCAGATCGACGCCGCTGTCACCGCCGAGAAGCTCGGAGCGGCGCTGGAGTCCCTGCTGGCCGAGGTGTCAACGTTGAACGCCGACGATGTCTTCAAACGCGCAAGACGGATGCGTAACCACCTTGACGAGGCCGGCATCGCCGCCCGGGAGAAGCAGGCCCACGACGACCGCTACCTGAAGGTCTACCGGCTCAGCACGGGAACGTGCGCCTGAACGGCCTCTTCGCCCCCGAAGACGGGAAGTCGTGCTTTCGACCTTTGACTCCATCACCGGCCCGCGCCGCGGCGGGGTGCGATTCGTCGATAAGGAGCGGGCCGCCTGGGCCGAGAAGATGCAGGACGACCCGCGCAGCAACGAGCAGATCAACGCGGACTCGCTCGTGCAGCTGCTCACGATCGCCGGCGAGGCCGACCCCGGCCGCGTGTTCGGCGGACGACGCCCCTCGGTGCGCGTGATCGTGACCGAAAAGGCGCTCAAGACGGGGCAGACTGTGCAGGCCGGGCAGACCGGGCAGGCCGGGCCGGATCAGGCGGCCGAACCCGCCGCGCACGGGCAGATCGAGGGCAACCCCGTCCCGATCTCGCAGGACACCATCGACCGGTTGCTCTGCGACACCGGCACCCGTGGCATCAAATTCGACGAAGACGGTCAGATCATCAACGTCGGCCGTGACGAACGACTCTTCACCGAGGCACAGCGCGCCGCGATGGCAGTGCGTGACGGCGGGTGCCTTTGGGTCGGCTGCGACCGATCACCGGCCTGGAGCGAGGCCCACCACATCAGTGAGTGGCTTACGGACAATGGGTACACCGACCTCGCCAACGGAGTGCTGCTGTGCCACCCGCACCATTTGCTGCTGCATAATCAGCACTGGAAGATAACCCGCACCAAAAGCCAGTACTGGCTGCGTCCACCGGCGGAAGTCGACCCGGAGCAGACGCGTATTGTGTTGCAGAGCAAGAGGACAGGGCTGTAGGGCGGGAGTCTGGCCTTTGGTCTCGACAGGCTCGATCAGCGTCGCGGGAACCTCCGGAGGACCGGTCGCCGGTCTTGACAAGCTCGACCAGCGTCGGGGGAACCTTGGGCGGCTTCGTCACCTGGTCTGACAAGCTCGGCCGGCGTCAGGGGAACCTTGGGGCCGGGATCCTCCCGGCTCAACCCGGCTCAACCCGGTTCTGCCCGATGCCAGCGCCAGCGCACCGACTCTCCCCGAGCAGTTTCCGGTGCAGCATCGCGGTTGCCACGTTATCCTGTGGGGACCTCATCTCGGCCGCGGCCCCGAGCACGACCAGGGAGACTCCGATCCCCTCGGCAAGCAGGATGGTGCCCAGCGGGAGGGCGGCGAACTTCGCCGGGAGCAACTGGCAGCGCCCGATCGGGTTGGAGACCAGGAGGTCAATGGTGCCTCGGGCATCGGCGCCTGCCCGGACGTCGGCCACGGCATGCCCAACAGCAACCGGATGGTCGTCGTCTTTCCGGCGCCGTTCGAGCCGAGGCAGCCTGACTGTGCGGCGGCCGCCCTCAGTGCAGTTCTGCGCGGCCCGAGATGACGCCGCTGACCGTGGCCACCAGGGCGAAGATCACGGCGACCAGCGGCAGGCCGAGGTCCCACCAGGCCAGCGCGGCGGCCCCGAAGACGCTGATCTCGACGATGGCCTTGCCGAACGGGTCGAGGCGGAAGACCGCCTTGGGCGAGCGGAACAGCGCCCAGAGCACAATGGCGAAGGCAGGGGCCAGGATGCCCATGAGCATGCCCGGCCACGGCAGCGGCCACGCGGTGAGGCCCCAGATGCCCAGGCTGATGAACGCGAACAATTCGAGCAGGAAGCGCACGATGTCGTTGGGGCTGGTACTGGTCGTCGCGCTCGTATCGGTCACTCGCCCCATCCTACCGAGAGGTGGGAGGCTACCTGAAGATGATGGTGCGGGCGCCGTCGAGCAGGACCCGGTGCTCGGCGAACCAGGTGACCGCCTGGGTCAGGGTGCGGCTCTCCTCGTCCTGTCCGATGGCGACGAGTTCGGCCGGGCTGCGCGAGTGGTCCACCCGCACGACGTTCTGCTCGATGATCGGACCCTCGTCGAGGTCGCCCGTGACGAAGTGGGCCGTCGCCCCGATCAATTTCACCCCGCGGGCGTGCGCCTGCTTGTAGGGGTTGGCGCCCTTGAACCCGGGCAGGAAGGAGTGGTGGATGTTGATGGCGCGGCCTTCCAGCAGCGTGCAGAGTGCGGGGGAGAGGATCTGCATATACCGGGCGAGCACCACGAGCTCGATGTCGTGCTCGGTGATGGCATCGACGACGCGAGCCTCGAAGGCCGCCTTGCCGGCGGCATCCGTCACCGGACGCGACTCGAACGGCACCCCGTAGAAGCCGACCAGGTCGCGCAGCGTGCCGTGGTTGCTCAGCACCAGCGGAACCTCGATAGGCAGCTGGCCCCCGCGCTGGCGGAAGAGCATGTCGTTGACGCAGTTTCCGGCGGTCGAGGCCAGGATCAGGGTGCGCTTGGGACGCCCGACGACGTCGATGACGGATTCCATGGCGTATCTGCGCACGACCGGGGCGAGCTCGTCCTCGAGATCAGCCTGGCTCGCCGCGGATTCCACCTGCAGCCGCATGAAGAACCGGCCGGTGTCGGCGCTGGTGAACTGCTGGCTCTCGGTGATGTTGCCGCGCGCCCGCACGATCGCGCCGCTGACCGCGTGCACGATACCCGGCTGGTCGACGCAGACGAGAGTGATCACCCAATGGTGGCGCGGGTGCGGTGCGAGGGAAGAGGTCATCGGACTAGGTTACCGGCCCCCTGCCGCACACTCGGCCCGTCGGCTAGGCTGGAAAGCGGTCGGCGCAGCACGCCGGCCCCGGGCGCGCACGTCGGCGCGCAGCCGATCCGGACCGGCCCGCGGCACACCCGCGCTGCCCCTGTTCCCGTCTGTGAGCCACAGAGCCATGTCATTCACCGCACCCATCAACCTGCCCTCGCTGGAAGCGCCGGAAGCGCCGCACGCGCCGGAGAGCATCGCGGCCGCCGCCCGACCCTTCCCCTGGGTGGGCCTGCTCGCCCTGGCCGCCGCCGTCTTCCTCTCCGTCACCTCCGAGATGCTTCCGACGGGCCTTCTACCCGACATGAGCCGGGCGCTCGGGGTCACCGAGGGACAGGTCGGCCTGCTCGTTTCCTGGTTCGCGTTCACCGTGGTGCTCACGAGCACCTCGCTCGCCCACCTCACCCGCCGCCTGCCGCGGCACGGCCTGATTGTGCTCGTGCTCGTGGTGCTGGCGATCAGCAATGTGCTCACCGCCATCGCCCCCAACTACGCCTTCATGGTCGGCGGGCGCATCATCGGCGGAATGGCCCATGGCCTGTTCTGGGCCGTCGTCGGCGCCTACGCCGCGCACCTCGTGCCGCGGGAACAGATCGGCCGTGCCGTGGCCATCACCGTCTCGGGCGGCACGCTCGCCTTCGTGTTCGGGGTGCCCATCGCCACCGCCGCCGGGCACCTGCTCGGCTGGCGGCTGTCGTTCCTGGCCCTCGCCGCCCTCATGCTGATCGGCGCGGTCGTCGTCTGGCGGTTCCTGCCGCCGGTGTCGCACTATGGTGCTCGCGTGACGGATGCCACGGCAAGCGATCCGACCGCGGCCGGCAACGCGGGGGCCGCCGCCGCACATGCCGCCACTGCTATCGCTGAACCGCGTCGCGACCCGACCATGCGCGCCGTGATCCTGCTTTCCGTGATCACCGGCCTGACCATGGTCGGGCATTACACGTTCTACACGTACATCGCCCCGTTCCTGATCGACGAGATGGGCGTGGACTCCGGCGCGGTCGCCCCGCTCCTGTTCGCCTATGGGATTGCCGGCGCGGTCGGCCTGGTGCTCTCCGGCACGGTCTTCGGCCCCCGGCCGCAGCTCGGACTCGTCATCGGCATCGCCGTGTCGGCGCTGAGCGTGACCGTGCTGGCCCTCTTCGCGGCGACGCTGCCGGTTGCCATCACCGCCTTCGTGCTCTGGGGTCTGGCCTTCGGCATGCTGCCGCCGCTGCTGCAGACGCGGCTGCTGCGTACGGCCTCGCTCCGCATCCGTGACACCGCCAGCGCCATCTACACGACCGCGTTCAACGCCGGGATCGGCGGTGGCGCCCTTCTCGGCGCCGCGCTGCTCGGCTCGGCCGGAATGCAGGCCGTGCCGCTGGTCTACGTCGGAATCCTGGTGCTGGCCTTCGTGCTGGTGATCGTCAGCGACGTCGTCGTGCGCCGCCGGGCGGCCTGACCGGCGGCGTGTCGACCTGAAACGGCTGAGACGACACGATTGCGGGGCGCGGAAGCATCCGCACCCCTCAATCGTGTCGGTTCACCGGCCGCCGGTGTACGGGACCGCTGCGAGGATCTCGATCTGAATGCTGACGTTGGTCGGCGTCGTGTACGCGACGGTGTCGCCGACGTGGGTTCCAATGATGGCCTGGCCGATCGGTGACGAGGGGGAGTACACGTCTACCTTCACCTCAGGGTCGAGGGAGACAAGTTCACGCTCGCCAAGGAGGAACACGGTCGCCCGGGTGTCGCCGGAGAGCATCGCGGTGATCCTCATCCCGGGCTCGACCAGGCCGTCGTCCGGTTTGACCGAGGCCTCGGCCTGGCGGAGGGTCGTGCGCAGCTCCCGGATTCGCTCGGACGTGGCCGCGTTCGGGGTGGGGTCGCTGCCCAGCACAGCGAGTTCCTCGATCAGGAGGGCGAGCGAGCGGGGTGGCAGCCACACCGATTCGGTGGTCATAGAGTTCTCCGTAAATCGCGAGGCAATCTGCCGCGCAGTGATCAATCGGCCATGCTAGCCGCCCCGGCTCCACGCATGGGGGAATCGGCGATCGGTGGCGTGGCGGCTACTCCTCGCGGTCGGTGTCCTTCCGGTCGGCGCCCCGCAGCTGGTCCGACAGCGGGCGGCTGGGAAGGATCGGCACCTGGCCGGTGAACCCCTCGCGGGCGCTCGCGATCTCGAGAATGCGGCCGCGGCAGGCGTACCAGCCCACGATCAGCAGCGGGATGATGATCACGAGCGAGCTGATCGTGAGCGTGCCGACCGGCCAGTCGAAGGCCATCAGCACGAGCACGGCGACGAGGAAGACCAGGCTGGCGTACCCCGAATACGGTGCTCCGAACATCCGGAACGCCGGTCGCCGCAGGATGCCGAGCTTCGACCAGGCGTGCAGGCGCAGCTGGCAGAGCACGATCATGCCCCAGGCGCTGATGATGCCGATGGCGGCCATGTTCAGCACGATCTCGAAGGCCTTGTCGGGCACGACGGCGTTCAGGGCGACGCCCAGCAGGGTGACCACGCCGGTGAGCAGGATGCCGCCGAACGGCACACCCGTGCGGCTCACCTTGCCGGCGAAGCGCGGCGCCGATCCCGCCAGCGCCATCGACCGCAGGATGCGCCCGGTCGAGTACAGGCCCGCGTTGAGCGAGGACAGGGCCGCGGTGAGCACAACCAGGTTCATGATCACGTCGACGCCGCCGACGCCGATCGTGCCGAAGAACGTCACGAACGGGCTCTCGCCGGCCTTGTACGCGGTGTAGGGCAGCAGCAGGGAGAGCAGCAGGATCGAGCCCACGTAGAAGACGGCGATGCGGATGATGACGGTGTTGATCGCCTTCGGCATCACCTTCTCCGGGTTCTGGGTCTCCCCGGCGGTCGTGCCGACCAGCTCGATCGAGGCGTAGGCGAAGATGACGCCCTGCACCACGAGAACGGATGCGATCAGCCCGTTCGGCAGCCAGCCCCCGTTGTCCCCGATCAGGCTGAAGCCCGTCTCCTGGCCGGGGATCGGCGTGCCGAAAATGACCATCCAGGTGCCGACCAGCAGGAAGGCCACGATGGCGAGCACCTTGATCAGCGCGAACCAGAACTCGAGTTCGCCGAACACGCTCACTGACAGAAGGTTCAGGGAGAGAACGACGGCGAGGGCGGCGAGCGCGTACAGCCACTGCGGCACATCACCGAAAGGTGCCCAGTACTTCGCGAAGAAGTTCATGTACAGCGCCACGGCCGTGACGTCGACGATGGCGGTCATCACCCAGTTCAGCCAGTACAGCCAACCGGTGACGAACGCCGTCTTCTCGCCGAAGAACTCGCGGGCGTAGGAGACGAACGAGCCCGACGAGGGGCGGTGCAGCACGAGTTCGCCGAGCGCGCGCAGGATCAGGAACGCAAAGAAACCGCAGATCGCGTACACGAAGACGAGGGAGGGCCCGGCGATGGCCAGGCGTCCGCCTGCCCCGAGGAACAGACCGGTGCCAATGGCCCCGCCGATGGCGATCATCTGCACCTGGCGGGCCTTGAGGCCCTTGTGCAGCCCCTCATCCTCGTGCACATTGAGGGCGTCCGAGATGTGCTCGAACGGCGTCTCCACGCCACGACCGTGGTACTCGGGATGGTCAGGTTTAAGGGGGAGTTGTGGTCCCCGGCTTGCACGCGTCATGGGGCTCTTCCGATAGATCCGGTTTTGGCCAACCCTAGCCGCCCGCGCACGGGGCCGGCGTCCACGGCCTCCGGTAGACTGAATCCGACATTCTGACTTCACGAGAGCCGGGAGGCCGCATGGCGACAATCCTCCTGACGTTTGCTGCCCTGTCCGCGCTCACCCCGATCCTCACGCGGTGGCTCTCGCTGCGTGTTTTCTACGTCATCGCATTGCTCCCCGCGACCGTCTTCGGCTATACCCTCACCCAGACCCGGGCCGTGTCGACCGGCGGAGCGATCACCGAGAGCGTCCCGTGGATTCCCGCGTTGGGTATCTCGCTCTCGTTCCGCGTCGACACCCTCGCCTGGCTGCTCGCCCTCGTCGTGACCGGGGTCGGCGCGCTCGTGCTGGTCTACTGCGCCCGCTACTTCAGCGCCGACGAGCCGGCGCTCGGGCGCTTCGCCGCGGTCCTGCTGGCGTTCGCCGGCGCGATGTACGGCCTGGTGACATCCGACGACATCGTCGTCATGTTCATCTTCTGGGAGATCACGAGCGTGCTCTCCTACATTTTGATCGGGCATTACACGTTCAAACGGGCGAGCCGCGGCGCCGCCCTGCAGGCGTTGCTGGTGACCACCTTCGGCGGGTTGATCATGCTGATCGGGGTCGTCATCCTCGCGGTGGAGGCCGGAACCACGTCGCTCGCAGCGATCGTCGCCGACCCCGTCACCGGCCCGGCTACCACCTGGTCGGTGCTGCTCATCCTGGTCGGCGCGCTGTCTAAGTCCGCGCTCGTGCCCTTCCACTTCTGGCTGCCGGCCGCGATGGCGGCGCCCACCCCGGTGAGCGCCTACCTGCACGCGGCCGCGATGGTCAAGGCCGGCATCTACCTGGTGGCGCGCCTCGCCCCTGGCTATGCCGACACGCCGGGCTGGATGCCGGTGCTCGTCACCCTCGGCGTCGTCACCATGCTGGTCGGCGCGTGGCGTTCGCTGCGCCAGTACGACCTCAAGCTGGTGCTCGCCTACGGCACGGTCAGCCAGCTCGGGTTCCTGATGGTCGTCGTCGGCTTCGGCACCCGGGACGCCGCGCTCGCCGGGGTGGCATTGCTCCTCGCCCACGCCCTCTACAAGTCGGCGCTGTTCCTGACCGTCGGCATCATCGACCACCGGGCCGGCACCCGCGACTGGCGACAGCTCTCCGGCGTGGGGCGCAACGCGCCCGTGCTGGCCGTGATCGCCCTGCTATCGGTCGCATCTATGGCCGGTATCCCGCCGCTGCTCGGCTTCGTCGCCAAGGAGTCCGTGTTCACGGCATTCCTCGAGGCAGGCCTGGCCGGCGACGGATGGGGCTGGGTGGCCCTGGTCGGCACCGTGGTCGGCTCCGTGCTGACGGTCGCCTACAGCGCCCGCTTCTTCTGGGGTGCCTTCGGCACCCGGGTCAGCCTCGCAGACACCGCCCTGCACCCCGCCCGCTGGGACTTCCAGCTGGCGCCGGGACTGCTCGCCGTGGCCACCCTCCTGCTCGGCCCCCTCGTCTTCCTGCTCGACCCGGTGCTGGTCTCCTACGCCGACACCGTTCCCGGCGGCGGCGACTACCACCTCGCGCTCTGGCACGGCTTCGAACCGGCGCTCGCCCTGAGTGCCGTTGTTCTCCTGCTCGGCGCCGTGCTGTTCTGGAAGCGGCCGGGCGTGGCCCGGCTGCAGGGCACGGTGCCGGCCTACATCGACGCCGGTCAGGGCTACGGCTCCACCGTGCGCGGCATCGACCGGGCCGCGGCGCGCATCACCCACTTCGCCCAGCAGGGCGGGTTGCCGCAGTACCTGTCCACCATCCTCGTCGTCTTCGTGCTGGCCCTGGGCTGCGCGGCCTTCGTCAACCGCAGCTGGCCTGAGGAGGTCGTGCTCTGGGACTACCCGGGCCAGGTCGTGATCGCCCTCATCATGGGCGTCGCGGCGGTGATGGCGGCTCGCGTCGGTGAGCGCATCACTGCCGTGCTGCTGGCCGGCGTCACGGGCTACGGCCTCGTCGCGTTCTTCGCCTTCCACGGCGCTCCCGACCTGGCCCTGACGCAGGCCCTGGTCGAGACGATGACCATCGTCGTCTTCGTGCTGGTGCTGCGCCGGCTGCCGCAGAAGATCGCCCAGCACAGCCGGCCGATGCACCGGCGGCGGCGCGTGCTGATCGGCGTGCTGGTGGGCGCCGTGATGGGCACCATCGGCGTGATCGCGCTCGGTGCACGGGAGGCCCCAAGCATCGCGGCGGAGCTTCCGCGCCTCGCGGTCGAGGAGGGGCACGGACGCAACATCGTGAACGTGATGCTCGTGGACATCCGTGCCTGGGACACGATGGGTGAGATCTCCGTGCTGATCGTGGTGGCCACCGGCGTCGCCAGCCTCCTCTTCGTCTCGGGCCGCAACGCGGTCGTGCCCCGGCTGCGCGATTCCCGCAAACGCCGGTCGCTGCCGCACCGTCGCAAGGTCGTCGCCGACCCGGCCGCGTCCTCCGAGGGGCATGCGGTCACTCGCCAGTCCTGGCTCCTGGCCGGCCGTACGGTTGCCGAGAAGGACCGGTCGATCATGCTCGAGGTGCTCGTGCGGCTGCTGTTCTACCCGGCCATGATCGTCTCCGTCTACCTGCTCTTCGCCGGCCACAACGCTCCCGGCGGCGGCTTCGCCGGTGGCCTGATCGCCGGGCTGGCGCTCGTCTCCCGCTACCTCGCGGGAGGCCGCTACGAGCTGGGCGAGGCGGTACCCGTCGATCCGGGCAAGATCCTCGGGCTCGGCATCGTGCTGGCGGTCGGGATGGCCGTGGTCTCGCTCTTCTTCAGCGGCATCCCGCTGGAATCCGCCTACTTCGAAACCACGGTACCCGTGCTCGGCCCCCTCTCTTTCGGCACCTCCACCATCTTCGACATCGGCGTGTACCTGGTCGTGGTCGGTCTCGTGTTGGACATCCTGCGCAGCCTCGGCAGCGAAGTCGATCGACAGCAGGAAGCCGGCGAGACCGAGCCGCACCCGCAGTCCGAGCAGGGCGCGGTGGTAGCCGGATGAGCGCCTCCCTCACCCTCGTGATCGTGATGGCGGTCCTGTACGCCGCCGGCGTCTACGTGATGCTGGAGCGCAGTCTCACCCGGGTGCTGATCGGATTCCTGCTGGTGGGCAACGCCACGAACCTGCTGATCTTCATCATGAGCGGCCGCCCCGGCAACGCGCCCATCGTCACCGGCACGGCCGCCGACGCTGCGATGGTCGACCCGGTGCCCCAGGTGCTCATGCTCACCGCCATCGTGATCAACTTCGGCATCACGGCGCTCATCCTCGCGCTGATCTACCGGTCCTGGTGGCTGGCCCGGCTGGGCGACGAGGGGGACACGGTCACCGACGAGCATGCGGCCGAGACCGTGGCAAGCACGGAGGAGTCCTTCCGCTCGGTCACCGAGGACGAGGCAGCCAGCCAGGAAGACCTCGACGCGAGCGAGCGCGAGAGCGAGCTCGGTGCCCCTGCCAACGCGCCGGACAAGGGGATGAAGCTATGAATCTCCTCGTGCCTCTGGTCGTCACCATCCCGCTGCTCGGAAGCGCTCTGACCCTCGCCCTCGGCCGCCGTCGCCCCCAGCAGATCGTGGTCAGCGTGATCGCCCTGACGCTGGTGGCGTTTATCGGCGCGGTCCTGCTGGTGCAGGTCGATCAGACCGGCCCCGCCGTCGTGCACGTGGGCGGCTGGGATGCGCCGTGGGGCATCGTGCTCGTCGTCGACCGGCTCTCGGCGATCATGCTTCTGGTCTCCGCGCTGATGCTGCTCGGCGTGCTCCTGTTCGCCGTGGGGCAGGGCATCGTCGACGGAGACCGGGAAACCCCGGTTTCGATCTTCCATCCCACCTATCTCGTGCTGGCGGCCGGGCTGTTCAACGCGTTCATCGCGGGGGACCTGTTCAACCTCTACGTTGGTTTCGAGATGCTGCTCTCGGCTAGTTACGTGCTGTTGACGCTCGGCGGAACGGGTGCGCGCATCCGTGTCGGTGTCACCTACATCGTGGTGAGCCTGGTCTCCTCCATCCTGTTCCTCAGCGCGATCGCCCTGATCTATGGGGCCACGGGCACCGTCACCATGGCGCTCATCTCCGAGCGGGTGGCGGACCTCCCGCCGGACGTGCAGCTGATCCTCAACCTGCTGCTCCTGCTGGCCTTCTGCGTGAAGGCCGCCGTGTTTCCGCTGTCGTTCTGGTTGCCCGACTCCTATCCCACGGCCCCGGCGCCGGTCACTGCGGTGTTCGCGGGGCTGCTCACGAAGGTCGGAATCTACGCGATCATCCGCACCCAGACCCTGCTCTTCCCCGAGAGCCCGCTGTCGGTGCCGCTGATGGTGGTGGCGTTGCTGACCCTGATCGTGGGCATCCTCGGGGCGCTCGCGCAGGCGGACATCAAGCGGCTGCTGTCGTTCACGCTGGTGAGCCACATCGGCTACATGATCTTCGGCATCGCGATGGGCACGCCGCTGGCGATCGCGGCCACCATCTTCTACGTCGTGCACCACATCACGGTGCAGACGACCCTCTTCCTCTGCGCGGGGCTGATCGAGCGGGTGGGCGGCACCACCTCGCTGGCCCGGCTCGGCGGACTGTTGACGGCGGCGCCGTTCGTGGCCTTCCTGTTCTTCGTTGGGGCGCTCAACCTCGGCGGCATCCCGCCGTTCTCGGGCTTCCTCGGCAAGATCGCCCTCTTCCAGGCCGGCGCGGACATCGCCGAACCGGTGACCTACATCCTGATGGGCGCCGGCGCCGCCACCTCGCTGCTCACGCTCTACGCCCTGGCCCGCGTCTGGAACATCGCGTTCTGGCGGGGGGCCGGCGAGGTCGAGGACTACGAGTCGCCGATGCTCGATGCGCTCCTGGACGACCCGGACGACGAGGGCACGGTCACGACGCGCACCATCTCGCCGCTGATGACCGGCGCGACGACGGCGCTGCTGCTGCTGACCGTCTCACTCACCGTGTTCGCCGGGCCGGTGTTCGCGTTCACCACCCGCGCGGCGGCCAACATCGAGAACCCGGCCACGTACATCGACGCCGTCTTCCCGAACGGCACGCCATGAGCACCCCGAAGCAGCGCCTCGTCGCCATCGCCAACCAGGCGCCGCTGTTCCTGGGGCTCGTGCTGCTGTGGATGCTGCTCTGGGGCTCGTTCTCCTGGCTCAACCTGCTCACCGGCACGCTGCTGGCCACCCTCGTCTCCGTGGGCTTCTACCTACCGGCCGTGGAGCTGGGTTTGCGCCTTAACCCGTGGTACGCCGTGCTCTACCTGATCCGGCTCGGGTTCGACATCGTCCGGGGCTCGCTGCAGGTGGCCGTCCTCGCGCTCTCCCCGCGCTACACACCCAGCAACGCGATCGTGGCGGTGCACCTGCGCACCCGCAGCGACTTCATCCTGACGCTGACCGGGGTGTCGACGTCCATCGTTCCCGGGGCGATCGTGGTCGATGTGGACCGAGTGCAGTCCACCCTCTATCTGCACGTGCTGAACGTGGCGCATCCGGAACAGGTGGAGCGGTTCCGGAACGGCGTGCTGGCCGAGGAGCGCCGGATCGTGATGGCCCTCGGGTCCCGGGAAGACGTGGAACGGCTCCACCGGGTGAGCGGCGAGGACCGGAGTGAGAAAGACCAGCGCGCACGCGACCAGCATGCGAAGGAGAAACTGAAGCGGGGAGGAACCGCCTGATGCACATCGTTGCCGTCATTGCCGGGGTGCTGTTCGGGGCCGGTGCCCTGTGCGCCCTCTATCGAATCGTGCGGGGACCGACCGTGCTGGACCGGGTGATCGCCTCGGATGTCCTGGTCGCGACCGTGATCTGCGCCATGGGTGCGGAGATGGCATTCAACCGGCACACCGACACGCTGCCGGTGCTGCTGGTCCTCGCCCTCTTCGCGGTGCTCGGCTCGCTGAGCATCGCCCGCTTCCTGCCCGTGCGGGACACCGAATGACCGACGAACTGCGCGACGTGATCTCGGCTGTCCTGGTGCTCGCCGGGGCCGTGATGTGCTTCGCGGCCGGAATCGGCGTCATCCGTTTCCCCGACGTACTATCGCGGCTGCACGCCGCCACCAAACCGCAGATCTTCGGCCTCATGGCGATCACGGCCGACGTCGCTCTGAACAACTTTACCGTGGGCACCGTCACCCTCGTCATGGCCATCGTCGTGTTCCAGGCGTTGACCGCCCCGGTCGCAGCGCACATGGTGGGCCGGGCCGCCTATGACACCCACCATGTGCGTGTCGATGTGCTCATAATCGATGAGCTCGGTACCCGGCCCGAATGATAAGATCGTCTCTGTCGCGACTGGCGTAGCACGAAAGATGGGTCACCATCGGGGAGCGACTGACACGGTTAGTGACCGCACGCCTGGGCCACGACGATTGATCATCACGTCGTTAAACAAGAAGTCTGAGGAGACCCCGTGCCCGAATCCGTGCCATCCACCGTTCTGCGGTCCACATTCAACGAGCCCCTTGAGGTCGTCGACCCCGAGATCGCCGCCGTTCTCGAGCAGGAGCTCGGACGCCAGCGCGACTACCTCGAGATGATCGCCAGCGAGAACTTCGTGCCGCGCGCTGTGCTGCAGTCGCAGGGCTCCGTGCTCACCAACAAGTACGCCGAGGGTTACCCGGGACGCCGCTACTACGGCGGCTGCGAGTACGTGGACGTCGCCGAACAGCTCGCCATCGACCGGGCCAAGTCCCTCTTCGGCGCCGCGTACGCCAACGTGCAGCCGCACTCCGGCGCCACCGCGAACGCCGCCGTGCTCTCGGCCATCGCGACGCCCGGCGACACCATCCTCGGTCTGGAACTTGCCCACGGCGGCCATCTCACCCACGGCATGAAGCTCAACTTCTCCGGCAAGCTCTACAATCCCGTCGCCTACGGCGTCGACCCGACCACCTTCCTGGTCGACATGGACGTCGTGCGCGAGACGGCACTCGAGACCAAGCCCAAGGTCATCATCGCCGGCTGGTCCGCCTACCCGCGCCACCTCGACTTCGAGGCCTTTCGCAGCATCGCCGACGAGGTCGGCGCCCTGCTCTGGGTCGACATGGCCCACTTCGCCGGACTCGTCGCCGCCGGCCTGCACCCGTCGCCGGTTCCCTACGCGGATGTCGTGTCCACCACCGTGCACAAGACCCTCGCCGGTCCCCGCTCCGGTCTGATCCTCTCGCGCGACATGGCGCTGGCGAAGAAGCTCAACTCCAACGTGTTCCCCGGCCAGCAGGGCGGCCCGCTGATGCACGTGATCGCCGCCAAGGCGACCGCGTTCAAGCTCGCGGCCGAGCCCGAGTTCAAGGAACGTCAGGAGCGCACCCTGCGCGGTGCCAGCATCCTCGCCGACCGTCTGATGGCGGATGATTCGCGCGCCGGCGGCGTCGACGTGCTCACCGGCGGCACCGACGTGCACCTCGTGCTCGCGGACCTCCGCAACTCGCCGATCAACGGACAGCAGGCCGAGGACGCCCTGCACGCGGTCGGCATCACGGTCAACCGCAACTCGGTGCCGTTCGACCCGCGCCCGCCGATGGTCACCAGCGGCCTGCGCATCGGAACCCCTGCCCTGGCCACCCGTGGCTTCGGCGATGAGGAGTTCACGGTCGTCGCCGACGTCATCGCCGAGGCGCTCAAGCCCGACGCCGACATCGAGGGCCTCCGCGCCCGCGTCAAGGTGCTTACCGAGGCCTTCCCGCTGTACCCCGGTCTGCAGCAGTAACGTCCGCCGCGCACCCGGCCGCCCTCGACCCGGGTGTCAACGCCGCAGGCTCCGCACCCTGGCGTACGGCCTGTGAACGATTTCGACGGAGATTTTGCTGCGAAAGCCCGCTGAAGGCATCCGTCACCGGCGTGTTGCCCAAAATCCCCGTCGGATTCGCACGCGCCTTCGGCACCTGCGCACCTGCAAACGTCAGAATGACCGACTGAATGGATCCACAATGACGGCAATAACCCTCGACGGAGTCACGACCGCCTCCGTGGTCAAGACCGAGCTCATCGACCGGATCGCGGAGCTGCGCGCGCACGGGATCGTGCCCGGGCTCGGCACGCTCCTGGTCGGCGATGACCCGGGCTCGCGCTCGTATGTCGCGGGCAAGCACCGCGACTGCGCCGAGGTCGGCATTGAATCGATCCGGGTCGACCTGCCCGCGTCGGCGACCAGCGCCGATGTGCGCGCCGCAATCGCCGACCTGAACTCCGCCCGCGAGGTGACCGGCTACATTATTCAGCTGCCGCTGCCGGTCGGCCACAACGACAACGCCATGCTCGAACTGATCGACCCGTCGAAGGATGCCGACGGCCTGCATCCGACGAACCTCGGCCGCTTGGTGCTCGGCATCGAGGGCGAGCTGGACTCGCCGCTGCCCTGCACTCCGGCCGGCATCGTCGAGCTGCTGCGCCGCTACGACGTGCCGATCGTCGGCCAGCGCGTCGTCGTCGTCGGGCGCGGCCTCACCGTCGGGCGCCCGCTCGGACTGCTGTTCACCCGCAAGGGTCTGGATGCCACCGTCACCCTGACGCACTCCCGCACGGTAGACCTGCCCGGCGAGGTGCGGCGCGCCGACATCGTCGTGGCCGCCGTCGGCGTGCCGCACCTGATCCAGGCGGACTGGGTGAAGCCCGGCGCCGCCGTGCTCGACGTGGGCATCACCCGGGTGACCGACCCGATCACCGGCAAGGGCACCCTGACCGGTGACGTGCACCCGGGTGTCGCGAACGTCGCCGGCTTCCTGTCCCCGAATCCGCGCGGCGTCGGCCCGATGACCCGTGCCATGCTGCTGTGCAACGTGGTGAAGGCAGCCGAGCTGTCGCTCAGCAGGTAGTCGGGCGCCACGGGCGGTCGCCTCGTAACGGTCGCCTCTCGGGGCTCGCGCAGGTGGCCGTGCGGGCGAGGCTCGGTGGTACCGCCGTCGCGGCGCACGCTGTGGAAGCCGGCGCACGGTATTCCCTGCGCCGTGAGCCGTAGCCCGCGCCGCGACCGTGAGGCAGACCGGCTCAGCGCTGCGGCAGCGCCGTCACCGAGGCGTGCAGGGCGCAGTGACGCAGATACTCCGCTGCGTTGTGGCCGAGGCCGGCCACCTCCTCATCCGTCAGGGGCCGCCGCACCTTGGCGGGAACGCCGGCGACCAGCGATCTGGGCGGGATGACGGTGCCCTCGAGCACGACGGCTCCGGCGGCGACGAGGGACCCGGAACCGACGACGGCGCCGTTCAGCACCGTCGCCATCATGCCGATCAGCGAGCCGTCCTCGACCGTGCAGCCGTGCAGCACTGCCCCGTGCCCGACGGACACATTCCGGCCGACGATCAGCGGGAATCCGTGGTCCACGTGGCAGGAGACGTTGTCCTGCAGGTTGGAGCCGGGGCCGATCCGGATGGGTTCCGCCTCGGCGCGCAGCACGGCGTTGTACCAGACGCTGGCGTGTTCGGCCAGGGTGACGTTGCCGACGACCACGGCGCCCGGGGCGACGTAGGCGGTCTCGGCCACGACCGGTCCGGGTCGGTCGGGCAGGGTGATGATGCGGGCGGCGCTGTCGGCAGTCATACGCGTCAGCCTATCGGGCTGCCTCGCGTGCAGGCTCTAGGATTTCGGCATGGTCAATTCCGCGCATCCGTCCGTCGATCGGGTTCGGGAGGCTCTCCGCGCCCACGGCCTGGACCCGGAAATTCGCTGGTTCGACGATGCGGCCACAACCGCCGCCGCCGCCGCGGAGGCGCTCGGTATTTCGCGCGGCGCCATCGCGAATTCGCTCGTCTTCACCCTCGATGGTGAGCCGTTGCTCGTGCTCACCTCGGGGGCTCACCGGGTCGATGCGGCGTGGCTGGGGGACAGACTGGGCGGCACGATCGGACGTGCCTCGAAGGATGTCGTCAGGCAGGCCACCGGTCAGGTGATCGGCGGGGTCGCGCCGCTGGGACATCCGTCGCCACTGCGCACCCTGGTCGACGTCGCCCTCGCCGAATTCCCGGTCGTCTGGGCGGCTGCGGGCCACGCGCACACCGTGTTCCCGACCACGTTCGACGAACTCGTGCGAATCACCGGCGGCGAGCCCACCGCCGTCTCGCCCTAGATCCCGACGGCCTGATCTCCGCCACTCGCGCACCGCCGGGCCGGGAGAATGGCTCCCTCGCCGGTGGGCAAAGTCACAGTTCGGCGGCGTACGGCGACGGATGCCCGGCACGTCCCGGGCGCGACCGGCACTGAACATAGACTCGGCAGAGTTGCACCTCTGATCACTTCGATGGCGAAAAATTCACAAAGGATGCTCAATGCGCGCTCGACATGCTCTCCCGGCCCTGGCCGCCGTGGCCGCCCTCCTGCTTACCGCCTGCGTGGACAACTCCACTCCGACGACTGGCGTCACGGAGGGATCCGCGGCCGAGGTGGTGACCACCGACGAGGAGGCCGCCGCGCTCCTCCCGGAAACGACCGCGACCCCGGGCAAGCTCGTCTTCGGCACCAGCCCGAATTACGCGCCGAACGAGTTCAAAAACGACGCCGGTGAACCGATCGGCTGGGCGATCGACCTGAGTGATGCGATCGCCGCCAAGCTCGGGCTCGAGGCCCAGTACACGGTGGCCAAATTCGAGAACATCATCCCGAATGTCGTCGGCGGCAAGATCGACGTCGGCATGTCGTCCTTCACCGACACGGCGGAGCGTGAAAAGCAAGTCGATTTCGTGAACTACTACCTCGCAGGCATCCAGTGGGCCTCGCCCGCGGGCACGACCGTCGACCCCGACGATGCGTGCGGACTCAAGGTCGCCGTGCAGTCCACGACCTACCAGGACACCGTCGAGATCCCGGCGAAGAGTGACGCCTGCGTCGCCGCCGGCAAACCGCCGATCCAGAAGATCCCCCTCGACACGCAGGATGCCGCGGCGAATGCCGTCGCGCTGGGCCAGGCCGACGCTTTCAGCGCCGACTCCCCGGTCACCCTCTACGGGATCGCACAGTTGACGGGCAAGCTGCAGACCGCGGGAGAGACGTTTGAGGCGGCACCATACGGTATGGCCGTGCAGAAGGATTCCGGGATGGCCGAGGCCGTGCAGGCTGCGCTGCAGTCGCTGGTCGACGACGGCACCTACGAGGCGATTCTGGACGACTGGGGGGTCGTCGACGGCGGCCTCGACACGATCACACTCAACGCCGGCGCGAGGGGCTAGGCACGTCGCCGCCGCTGGGCGCCGCCTCGACCCCGGGCACCGGTTTCGGCCGTCGCGTGCGTGGCTAACTCAGGAGATCCCCGCCGAACCTCGTTCGCACCCGCACAGGTCTGTGGATGCGCACGGGCGGCGGCACGACTTCTCCTGAATTAGCCACGTGGGGCGAGTTCCCGCTGTGTTATTGCTCCCGCGCCGCCCCGTCGGCCGCGCGCACCACGAACAGGTCCGGGGCCGCGAAGCCCCGGGCTGCGAACGCGGCCGTGACCGCCGCCGTAACCGCGGGGATCAGGGCGCGCGGGGTAAGGGCGATGGCGGCGCCGCCGAAGCCGCCGCCGGTCATCCGGGCGCCGATTGCCCCGGTGCCGCGCGCGGTCTCCACGGCGAGGTCGAGTTCGGGCACGGAAATCTCGAAGTCGTCCCGCATTGACAGGTGCGAGGCGTCCAGGAGGGCGCCGATCGCGGTCGGTCCCTGCTCGCGCAGGGTGCGCACGGTGTCCTGCACGCGCTGGTTCTCGGTGACCACGTGCCGCACCCGGCGGAACGTCTCGTCGTCGAGCACGTCGGCGGCCCGGCCGAGGTCGTCCACGGTGAGGTCGCGCAGGGAGGGGACCCCCAGCATCCGTGCACCCAGTTCGCAGGATGCCCGGCGCGAGGCATACCCGCCGGTCGAGTGCGCGTGGCTTACCCGCGTGTCGATGATCAGCAGGTCGAGGCCGGCCCCGTCGAAGCCGAGCGGGATCACCTCGGCCTCGAGGGTGCGGCAGTCCAGGAAGACGGCGGAGTCGGCCTCGCCCAGCAGGGACGCGGACTGGTCCATGATGCCGGTGGGAGCCCCGACGGCCCGGTTCTCGGCCAGCTGGCCCACCCGGGCGAGCATGCGCCGGTCGAGTCCGAGCTGCCAGAGGTCGTTCAGGGCCACGGCAACCGCACTCTCGATCGCGGCGGAGGACGACAGTCCGGCCCCGATCGGCACGTCAGAGTCGATGAACACGTCAAATCCGGGCCGGGTGGCCAGGTCGGCGCCGAACTGGCCGAGGGCCCAGGCCACGCCGAGCGGGTACGCCGACCAGCCGGCCAGGTTCTCCGGAGTCAGGTCGTCAAGGGAGAGCTCCACCGTTTCCGCGGCGAACGAGCTCGCCACCCGCAGCTGGCGGTCGCCGCGCAGGCCGAGCCCGACGAGCGTGCGCCGGTTGATCGCGAAGGGAAACACGAACCCGTCGTTGTAGTCGGTGTGCTCGCCGATCAGGTTGACGCGGCCGGGGGCCGACCAGAGTCCGGCCGGGGCCGCGTCGAAGCGGCTCGTGAAGCCATCCGTCACGGTCTGGATGAGATCGGTCATGCGTGGGCCTGCCTTTCGAGTGTGGTGCTGCTAGCGGGAACGGATGCCGCGGCGCCGGCCGCCGCTTCGGTCGCGTCCGTCCCGGCGGAGCGTTCGACCGCGCGGCGAATGTTGTCGGCCGCCTGCTCGGGCGTGACGTCTCCGATCCAGGCGCCCATGGCGGCCTCCGACCCGGCCAGGAACTTCAGTCTGTCTGCGGCCCGGCGAGGACTCGTCACCTGCAGCATCAGCCGGATCTCGTCGCGGCGCACCGAGACCGGGGCCTGGTGCCAGGCCGCGATATACGGCGTCGGGGTGTCGTAGAGGGCATCGATGCCGCGCAACAGCCGCCGGAAGAGCACGGCGAGCTCATCGCGCTCAGCCAGGCTGGTCGCCGCGAAGTCGGGCACGTGCCGGTGCGGCAGCATGTGCACCTCGATGGGCCAGCGCGCGGCGAACGGCACGAAGGCGGTCCAGTGCTCGCCGGTCAGAATGACCCGGCCCCCGGCCTGCTCGCTGGCGAGGATGTCCGCGAACAGGTTTGGTCCGTACTGGTCGAGGGAGGCGATCACGCGCTGGGTGCGCGGCGTGACGTAGGGGTAGGAGTAGATCTGGCCGTGCGGGTGGTGCAGCGTGACGCCGATCGCCTCGCCGCAGTTTTCAAACGGGAAGACCTGTTCCACGCCGGGTAGCTGTGACAGGGCGTACGTGCGCTCGGCCCAGGCCTCGATCACCGTGCGGGAGCGCACGACCGACAGGCTCGCGAACGAGCCCTCGTTCTCGGGGCTGAAGCAGACGACCTCGCAGCGGCCGACCGAGGTGCGGACGCGGTTCAGTCCGATGGTGTTCAGGTCGTCGAGCCCGGCGGGGGCGTCGGCGTCGGTGAGGAGGGGCCCGAACGAGGGCGACTTGTTCTCGAACACGGCCACGTCGTAGTTGCTGGGCACCTCTGACGGGTTCCCCGGCGTCGACGGGGCGAGCGGGTCCAAGTGTGCGGGCGGCAGGAACACGCGGTTCTGGCGGGCGGCGGCGATCGAGACCCATTCGCCGCTGAGCGGGTCCTGGCGCATCCGGGCGGTGGCCGGGCGCGGGTCGAGTTCGCGCAGGTCGGCCGCCCGATCCGGCGGCAGGCTGGACTGCGGGTCATCGAAGTAGATGAGGTCCCGGCCATCGGCGAGGGTGTGGCGGTGACGGATGATGCCGGTGTCGGCTACGAAGTCTGGTGTGTTCATGGCGAAAACAACGTTATCTGATTTGCACATGTGAAACCAGGTCTTTCAGGTTGATAACCAAAGTAAACTAAGTGAAGATTGGGTATGGCTTCTCGCGAATCGACCGAATCGACCGAATCGACCGAATCGACCGAATCGACCGAATCGACCGCCACGGCCGACCTCATCGACGTGAGCGACCGGCCCGGCGACCGCGACACGCTCCCGGCCCACCAGCGGCGGGAGCAGATCCAGCGCCTCGTCGGGGAGCGCGGTTTCGTACGAGTGCGCGAGTTGCGCGAGGCGTTCGGAGTGTCCGGCGTCACGGCGCGGGCCGACCTCGACGTGCTTGAGTCCGCCGGGACGGTGCAGCGCGTGCACGGCGGGGCGGTTCCGGCCGCGCCACTCAGCGGCCGCCCGCTGCGGGAGTTCTCCTTCGAGGAGGCCCTCGCGTCATCCGTGCTGCCCAAGCAGCAGATCGGCGTGCTCGCCGCGGCCCTCGTCACGAGCGGGCAGAGCATCCTCCTCGACGTCGGCACGACCACCCTCTCTATCGCCCACGCGCTGCTGGCCCGCACCGATCTGACCGACGTCGTCATCATCACGAACGGGCTCAGCATCGCCCTCGCCCTCGAGCCGGCCATCCCTCGGTTCACCGTGATCGTCACGGGCGGTTCGCTCCGCCCGCTGCAGCACTCCCTGGTCGAGCCACTCGCACGGACGGTGCTCAGCCAGGTTCACGCCGATTTGGCTTTCATCGGCTGCAACGGCGTCGATGCCGGCTACGGGGTCACGAACATCAACCTCCCCGAGGCTGGGGTCAAAACGCTCATGCTGGCCGCCGCGACCCGGGCGGTCGTCGTGGCCGACGCCTCCAAGCTCGGCCAGGTACACCTCGGGCAGGTCGGCCCGCTGCGCGCGTTCGACACCCTGGTGACGGATGCCGCGGCCGACGAGGTCATGCTCGCGCCCCTCCGCGAGGCCGGCCTGACCGTTCTGCAGCCGGAGTAGGTTGACACTATGCGCGCTGCAACGGGTTTCCAGTATGAGTTGAGGGTAGCCACGCCGAGTGGGCCTGCGCTGGCGATCGTCACCGAGGTGGCCGCCGGCCTCCGGCTGTATTCCGTGGACGGCATAGACCTCGTCGAGCCGTTCGCGGCCGAGGCCACCCCGCCGTGGGGCGCCGGCATCGTGCTGATGCCGTGGCCCAACCGCATCCGGGACGGCCTCTGGCGGCACCAGGGCGTCATGCAGCGGCTGCCGCTCACCGAGCCGGAACAGCAAAACGCGATCCACGGCCTGCTTCGGTATTCGTCCTATCGCATGCTCGACCGCAGCCCGAGTTCGGTCACTCTGGCCGCCACGGTCTTTCCGCAGGCCGGATACCCGTTCCTGCTCGACACGACCGTGCGGTATGCGCTCACCGACAACGGTCTTGCGGTCACCCACACGGTGCGGAACGTAGGCCGGGACGCGGCCCCGGTAGCGCTCGGCGCGCATCCGTACCCGAAGATCGGCGGCGTTCCCACCGAGGACCTCGTGCTCACGATCGCCGCGCACCCATATCGACGTCGACGACCGGCAAAACCCCGTCGGGGAATCTTCCGTCGTCGGCACCAGGTTCGACCTGCGCACGGGGTGCCGGGTGGGCGACGTCGATCTCGACGACGGCTTCGGCGGGGTGGGGCCTGAGGCTCCCGAGGTGCGGTCCGACGTGACCGGCGAGGAGTCCGGCACCGCCAGCGTGGCCTCCTTGACCGCGCCTGACGGCCGCAGCGTCACGATCTGGGGCGACCGGAACATCCGCAACGTTCAGGTCTTCACGCCGCGCAACTTCCCCTTCCCGGGGCCGGGCGGCCCGTTCCTGGGCCTGGCGGTGGCGATCGAGCCGATGACGGCCCCTGCGAATGCCTTCAATTCGGGCGCGGGGCTGCGCTGGGTCGAACCAGGGGAGTCGTGGTCTGTGCGCTGGGGCATCCGCCACCAGGGATTCCGCCTCTGACCCGGCATCACCGCGCCCATCACGGTCCGACGGGCAGAGAGACGGGGTGTCCGCCTCGCGGCGGTCACCCCGTTTCACGGCTTGCCGGCTACGAGAGGACGTCCTTGACCAGGGCCTCGTTCTCGGTGTGCGACCAGAGGGAGTGCAGGTAGCCGACGAGCAGGAGCACGAAGGGCAGGGACACGAGCACCCAGCCGATCGGGCTCAGGCACCACGATGACATCGTCGGGTCCACGCCCTTGGCCACCGTGCCGGAGAGGAGCCCGAAGCGGCTCATCAGCAGGTACTCGCCGAGGATCAGACCGATGGTGGCCAGCACCGGGGCGATGATGGTCTGGACCACGTTCTCGCTGCCCGCATTGCGGTGGAAGAACGCGATCACCGCGATGCAGACGAGGATCTCGATCAGCACGATCGCCACCACGGCGAGACCGCTGAACCAGTAGAACATGTTGAGCACCGGGTCGAGCCGGAAGACGGCGAAGGTGACGATGACGAGATCCGTGAGGACCGACGTGGCGAGGGAGGCGGTGCTCGGGGCGCCGCGACCGTTGACGTGGCTGAGCGGCGCGGGCAGCGCGCCGCCGCGGCCGAGGGCGAAGAGGTACCGGCTGGCCGCGTTCTGAAAGGCCAGCGGTCCGGCGAACAGGCTCGAGATCACCAGGACGCCCATCACGGTGGCCATCCACGGTGCCACGTACTGGGTCGCGAGGGAGAAGAGCACCGCGGCCGGGTCGGCCAGGGGAACCCCGTCGAGACTCGACAGCTCCACGGTCTTCTCGACGACCGAGGATGCACCCATTCCCGTGACCATGGCGAACGCCGTCAGGGCGAACAGCGCCGTGATCACTCCGACCGCCAGGTAGGTGGCGCGGGGGACCACCGTCTTCGGGTCCTTGGATTCCTCGCCGTAGATTGCGGTGGCCTCGAAGCTGATGAAGGACGCGAACGCGAAGGCGAACGCGATGCCCGCCGAGCCGGCCAGCCCGCCGGCGAGGATCGCGGCCGGGTCGAACGAGGCCCAGAAGTTCAGGCCCTCCGGCCCGCCGTCGGCCAGGATGGCGACCGAGGTGACGACCAGTGCCAGGAGTTCGAGCAGCATCAGCACGCCGAGCACCTTGGCGCCGACGTCCACTCTCACCAGGGGAGCAGGCCGACCTGGGCGCCGAGCAGTCCGCCGAAGAACCCGTAGATCGCGAGCTGGATGGCGAGGTAGGCGAGGATCGAGACGAAGGCCGACGCGCTGCCGAGCTGGTGGCCGAGGCCTCGGCCGATATAGGCGAAGAAGGCTCCGGCATTGGTGACGCGCTGGCTCATCGCGGCATAGCCGACGCTGAACAGCAGCAGGGTGACGCCCACCACGAGGTAGGCGCCCGGGGCGGCCGCGCCGTTACCGAGAACGATCGCGACCGGGACCGCACCGGTCATGCCCACGAGCGGTGCGGCCACCGCGACCACGAAGAAGACGATGCCGATCACACCGAGGCGTCCCGTGCGTAGGGTGGTCCGGAAGTCGGACTGAGGGGTACTGCGAGTGGTCGTCATGGGTTTACTCCTCATTGAGTTGACGAGTGAGTGAAAACGAACGGATGCCGCGAAAAACCCGTGCGGCTAGCTGCCGTAGTGCATCCAGACGCCCTTGACCTGCGTGTACGCGTCGATCGAATCCGGACCCATCTCGTTGCCCCAGCCGCCGGTCTCGAACCCGCCCCACGGCGCGGCCATATCCGGCACCGGTGGCATGTTCACGAAGTTCGCACCGGCACGGATGCCGTTGGCCAGGCGGTGTGCCTTCTCGAGGTCCTTCGTCCAGACCGTGGCGGCGTGCCCATAGTCGGTGTCGTTGGCCCGGTTGATGAGCTCCTGCAGGTCGTCGTCATTGTCTAGGACATGATCGAGAGCACCGGCCCGAAGACCTCGTCGGTCGCGATGGCCATGTCGTCGCGCACACCGGCGAACATCGTCGGCTGGAAGAAGAAGCCGACCTCGCCGGCCCGGGCGCCACCGGTCACGAGTTCCGCGCCCTCGGCACGGCCGACCGTGACCATCCGTTCGACGTGGTCGAGGTGTTTTTGAGAGACCAGAGGACCCAGCTGGGTGCTGGGGTCCATCCTGGCGCCAAGCTTCATGCCGGAGACCCCGGCCGCCATTTTCTCAACGAATTCGGCCTCGCGCTTCTTGTTGACATAGAACCGCGTGTAGGCCGCGCAGACCTGCCCGGAATTGAGCGTGCCGCCCGCCAGGTTGCCGCCGACGGCCGCGTCGATGTCGGCGTCCGCAGTGATGATGGAGGGGGCCTTGCCCCCGAGTTTGAGAGTGATCTTCTTGAGGTTCGAGGCGGCGGAGCCGGCCTGCATGCCTACATCGAAGCCGACCGCGACATCGACGGCCAGGACATCGTGCTCTGGCACACGTTCGGCCTCACCCACTATCCGCGCATCGAGGCCTGGCCGATCTTGCCCGTGAACACCGCTGGTTTCAAGCTGAAGCCCGGTGGCTTCTTCGACCGCAGCCCGGTGCTCGATGTGCCGCCGTCGACGCCCGTCGAAGAGGGACACTGCCACTGCTGAGTGTGCAGCGCGCCGGGGTCGAGGGAAGACGGGTTTCCCTCCCCGGCCCCGATCCGGCAGTCTGGGAGGATGGCCGAGAAGATGAGGCAGAAAGACCAGACCGAGACCGGTCCACGTGCAGCACGGGCGGCGGCCGCCGCCCGGCCGCCGCTGAGCCTGCCGGACGCCGTGCGCCTGACGGCCCTGATCCGCATGAAGCGGCTCGCCATCGGCCTGCTTCTCCTGATGGCGGTAGTGTTCGCCACCTCGTTCGCGCTGCAGGAGAGCTACCCGTGGCTGCAGTACGTGCGCGCCGCGGCCGAGGGCGGCATGGTCGGCGCCGTAGCGGACTGGTTCGCCGTGACGGCCCTGTTCCGGTACCCGCTGGGCCTGCGCATCCCGCACACGAACATCATCGCCAGCCGCAAGGACGAGATCGGGGCCAGCCTAGGTGAATTCGTCGAGACGAATTTCCTCTCCGAGGCGGTCATCCGTGGCAAGCTCGAATCGCTGGGTGCGTCCCGTCGGCTCGGCGCGTGGCTCTCCCAGGAGGAGAACGCGCGTCGGCTCACCGACGAGGTCGCGGTGGCGGGCGCCGGTCTGCTCAACCTGCTCAGCGACGACGCGATCCAGGAGCTGATCGAAACCGTGGCCCGCGAGAACCTGCTGAAGCCGGAGTGGGGTCCGACAATCGGGCACGTGGGGGCGCGGCTGGTCGAGTCGGGGCAGCAGCACGCCGCCGTCGACCTGCTGCTGGAACGGGCCGAGGGCTGGCTGTTGGAGCATCCGGAGGCCTTCGGGCGGGCCGTGTCCCAGCGCCTGCCGACCTGGCTCCCCGGTTTCGTCGACAAGCTGGTCGACGACAAGGCGCACCGGGAGGTGCTCGCCTTCGTGGCCACCGCGCGTGCGGATGCCGTGCATCCGCTCCGCCAGGCCATCGATCGTTACCTCGTCGAGGTGATCGACGACCTGCAGCACGAGCCGGCGATGATCGAACGGGTGGAGGCGCTCAAGCTCGAACTGCTCGACAGCGCCCGGCTGCGCGATTTCGCGAGCAAAACCTGGGAGGCCGTGAAGTTCTCCCTGACGGCGGCGCTGAACGACCCCTCGAGCGGGTTGCGCACGGGCATCCGCTCGACCGTCATGGAGGTCGGCGGGAGACTGTCGACCGACCCGGCCCTCGGCGCCCGCGTCGACCGGTGGCTGGCCGACAGTGCAAGCTACATCGTGCGCCGGTACCGGCACGAGATCGCCGAGGTGATCACCGAAACCGTCGCGCGGTGGGACGCGGCCGAGACGGCCGAGAAGATCGAACTGCAGATCGGAAAGGACCTCCAGTTCATCCGCATCAACGGCACCGTGGTGGGCGCGCTCGCCGGCCTGGTCATTTTCGCGCTCGCCCAGGCCGTTGTGGCACTGGTGTGACGCGGCCCTGGACCCTCGCCCCGAATGGGGGATACTTGAAATTCGGTCTTGGATACACCCTTGTGTCTTAGCAACAAAGGGGCATCTGTGCGGGAACTCATACGATGGGCGCTGGCTCCCGCCATGCGCACCTGGGCCGCCGCGTCCGAGCGCGGCTTCGGCGATGTCCCCATGCCCACGGATGCTCCGCAAGCGCACTCCGCGGGCATTGATCCCGACCGGATCCTCATCCTCGGTTCGGGGCTGGCGGTCGGCCGCGGGGTCGTGAGCCACAACCTGGCCCTGCCCGGCTCGCTCGCCCGCGCCCTGTCCGCGCAGACCGGCCGCGGGGTCGACGTCGACCTCATCGCGAATCCCCGCATGACCGTCGCCACGGCCCTCCTCGAGCTGACCGGGGTGCGGCTCACCCGTTTCGAAGCGATCGTGCTGGTCCTGGGCGTGAACGAGGCCGTGAACTTGGTCTCCGCCCGGGCCTGGCGGCGCGATCTGGCGAATCTGCTCCGGTTCCTCACGGCGTCATCGCCCCGCAGCACCAGCATCATCGTGGCGGGAATCCAGCCCATCCGGTCGATCCCGGTGTTCGATTCCAGGCTCGGAAATCTGGCGGACCACCACGGCCGGCTCCTGAACCGGGTGACGGTACGGCTCGTCGCCGACAGCAGCGACGGGGTCGCGTTCGTACCGTCCAGTGCGGCGCCGACGCCGCCGCCGGGCCGATACCGGTCCACGGATACGTATGCGCACTGGGCCGACGTTCTCGCCTCCCGGATGGCGCCGCTCCTCGGCGCCGACCGGGTCGCGACCCCTGACGCCGAACCGGTGCCCTCCGACGACCAGGCGAGGGCGAAGGAGGCGCGGCGCCAGCTCGCGGTCGACCAGCTCGGGATCGTCGACACCCCGCCCGAGGAGCGCTTCGACCGCATCGCGGCACTGGCGCGCACCCTGTTCGGCACCCAGTCCGCGGCGCTCACGGTGATCGATGGCGATCGCCAGTGGCATAAGGCCCGCATCTGCGTGGCCGATGCCGAGTCGCCGCGGTCCAATTCGTTCTGCGAGGTAACCATCACGGGCACCGCGGCTATGGTGATACCGGATGCCCTCCTCGACGACCGCTTCCGAGACAATCCACTCGTGGTGGGCGAGCCGAAGATCAGGTTCTACGCCGGATTCCCGATCGAGTCGCCGTCGGGGGAGCTCATCGGGGCTCTCTGCGTGTTCGACTCGGAGCCGAGGGCGGCAGGAACCATCGACCTCGTGCTGTTGCGCGAGTTGGCGCTGATGGTGCAGCGAGAACTCGCAAGCCCGTTCACCGCCGAGTAGCGGACGCGCCCGTAGACGCACCCGTAGACGCACCCCTAGGCGGCGTGGGCGACACCGGCGGGTGCCGATCCGGGCGACAGGCGCGTGCGCGGGGCCGCGCCGATCACGGCGTTGTCCGGAACCCGCAGATCGCGTTCGACGACCGCTCCGGGGCTGAGCCGTGCCCCGCGACCGATCCGCACATAGCTGCCCAGCCGCGCGGCGCTGCCGACGACGGCGTCCGCGCCGACGTGCACGTTCTGGCCGATGAACACGTGAGAACCGATGACCGCGTCCTGGTCGATCCAACTGCCGGGGCCGATCCACGCCTCCGCCCCGACCCGCGCGCCGCTCTCCACGTAGGCGGTTCGGGATACGAACGCCTCGGGGTGCACGCGTGCGCTGGGGGACACCAGGCCGCGTCCGTTGGGGTGACGCCGGTACCGGGTGATGATCCCGGTCTCGATTTCAACTTCTTCATTCACTCTGCCCACGGGGCCTCCTTCTCAGGTCGCCGGCATCGGGCATGCCGGCACCATGTCAGAGAAGTATGGAGGAGCTACCCGAACGCCGCCCGAATCATCGCTGGGTGCTCGCCGGGAGTCCGGAGTCGATGCTGGGCCCACGCGAGACCCGGGTCTGCACCGACGCTGATCCTGTGAGTGGGCCCCGTCGGGCTCGAACCGACGACCCAAGGATTAAAAGTCCTTTGCTCTACCAACTGAGCTAGAGGCCCGCGGTTAATAATGTACAGGGGATTTCGGATCCGTTTTTCTAGGTACCGTGGGAGAGGGTTTTCTGCAGACGAGACGGATGTGCCCACAGCGAACACGAAACCGAGCCCAGGAGGATGCCATGGCCGAGAATTTCCACAAGCCGACCCAGTTCTCCGGCAGCAAATTCGAGTCCTTCCAGGGGGGCGAAGACCCGGCACTGATCAGCCGGGTGGCGCATGAAACCGCGCACGCGCTTTTGGCCCGCGTGCGCAGCGACCCTGACCCCGACATCGTCGAGCGGCTCGTGACCTACACCGACGAGAACGGCGTCGACGCGGTGGCCGAACTCTGGTCGCGGGCAACGCCGCGCAGCCTGCCCGGGGCGCTCTGGCGGATCTACCTGGTGCGGTTGCTCATCCGCCAGGATCCCGAGGGCACGGCGTTCCTCTACCAGCGCGGAACCGAAGTCACGGTGGCGATCGACCCGGTCATTGCCGGGGCCGCGGTGCCCACGGGCACGGCGGAGATCATCGTCCTGGCCGACCAGATCCTGCGGGGGATCTTCACCGGGGATTTCGCCGTGGCACTCGACCGCGCGGCGGCGTTCTGCCGCGTCATCTCCGTCGGCTGCACCAGCGTCGCGGACGACCTGGAGACGACCGAACCGCTCCGGTCCACCGAACTGACTACCCGTGCCCTCCGGTTCTCCACCACCGCCCAGGAGTTCGGCTCCTGCGCCCGGCTCTGGCGCAGTGACTCGCTGGACTGACCTGTCTAACTGATCGGCCGCGAGCCGTCCCGCCGGGTGCGCGATCCGCATCCGGGTCGTTTACACTGGAGTCTGGTCGGGCCGCAGTAACCCCGGGCTCCAATATTCGCCGCTGTGAGCGGCCTCGCGCCGAGAGGCGTTCTGCGGTCCGGCCGTCACTCCTCCTCTGCCTGGTGTGACACACCAATCCGATTCGGTCTCCGCGCCGAACCATGGACGTGGACAAGACCTGAGATGCTTGTTCTCATGAGTGCTGAATTCAACGTCAACCGGGAGGGGACTGTTCCTGTCTCCCATGAGGAATTGCTGGGCCGGGTGGCGCAGGGAGACGAAGGAGCATTTGGAGAGCTGTATGACCGGATGGCCTCGCGTGTTCTCGGTCTCGTTCGACGTCTTCTGGTTGACCCCTCGCAGTCGGAGGAAGTGACGCAGGAGATCTTCCTGGAGATCTGGCAGACGGCGACGAGGTACGAGGCCCAGCGCGGCGGGGCGGCGACCTGGATCCTGACCATGGCGCACCGCCGGGCGATCGACCGGATTCGGTCGTCGCAGGCCAGCCGCGACCGGGATATTAAAATCGGCATCCGTGATCTTGCGGTTGCCTACGACGAGGTGTCCGAAACGGTCGGAGTACGAATCGAGCACGAAAGAGTGGAAAAGGCGATGTCCAGATTGACGGAACTGCAGCGCCAGGCGATCAGCCTCGCCTACTACGGCGGCCTCAGCCAGAGTGAAGTCGCCGAGCGGTTGCAGATCCCTCTCGGAACTGTGAAAACGAGGCTGCGCGACGGCATGATCCGCCTGCGCGACGAGTTGGGAGTGGCGTCATGAGCGACAACACCCGGAATGACGAAACCCGCAACGCCGCAGGGCAGAACCCGGGCGAGCTCGCCGGCGCCTACGCCCTCCACGCCCTGGGCGCGGAAGAGGCCGCCGTCTATGAGGAGCACCTCAAGGCGTCCGAGCCGGCCCGCATCGAGGCGGCCGAGCTGAGTGACACCGCGGTGGCGCTGGGCCTTGCCGCCACCCCCGTGCAGCCCTCGGCCGGACTCAGGGCCTCCCTGATGGCCAAACTTGCCGCCACGCCGCAGCTCGCGCCCCTGCCGGCCGATCAGACGGCACCGGCCACCCCCGCGCCGCGCGTCGATCCCGCTCCGATCCGAGGCGCCACTGCAGCGGGCAGCGCCTCCGAGCGCGCCCGCCTGCGCTGGTTCCAGCGGCCCGTCGGCGTTCTCGCGGCGGCCGCCGCGGCCGTCGCCCTCTTCGCGGGCGGCACCTTCGTCGGCCAGTCTCTGGAGTCCGACCAATTCGAACAGGACCAGGCGGCCGGTCTCGTGCAAATCACGGCGGCCGCTGACATCCAGCGCGCGTCGGCGACCACCGCCGACGGTCAGGAAGCCACCCTGGTCTGGTCCGAAGAGAGCGGACTCTCAGCGCTCCTGGTCGACGACCTGCCGGACTTGCCGTCCGACCGGGACTACCAGCTCTGGTACATCGGCGGCTCCGGCCCGGTTCCCGCCGGAATCTTCGACTCGTCCGGCACCGGCACCGGCACCGTCTGGCGCGTGCTCGACGGCAGCCTCACCGCCGGCGACACGATCGGCGTCACGGTCGAGCCTAAGGGCGGCTCGGAGCAGCCCACCAGCGACCCGATCCTCGCCATCCAGAGCTCCTGAGCTGCTTGATCTGAGTCGATCCCGACCTGATCCTGACCTGCTCCTGACCCGATCCTCTATGCTCGTCAAATGACTGTTCGGCGAACGACGCTGCCCTTCACCCTGCTCCTCGACCCGGTTCCCGCCGGCGCGCCGCAGACGGAATTCGACGACACGTTCCACGAGGTGGACTCGGATGCCCCGGCGTTGCGGGTGGGGGAGTTGAGCGCCCAGCGGGGCGACGGCGTCTTCGAGACACTTGGCGTGGTCGGCGGCCACCCTCAGGCGGTCGGCCCACACCTTGCCCGGCTGGGCACCTCGGCCGCGACCTGTGAGCTGCCCGAGCCGAACACGGCTCAGTGGCTGGCCGCGATCGCGCACGTGGTCGACCGCGTCCCGCACGAGGGCGAAGTTGTGCTCAAACTCGTCTACAGCCGCGGCGTCGACTCCGGCCCGGCACCCACGGCCTGGCTTCACGCGACCCCCGCGCCCGACTTCGCCGTCGTCCGCGAGGACGGCATCCGGGCGGTCACCCTGGACCGCGGCTACCCGCACGGCGTCGCAGAGCAGGCGCCCTGGCTCCTTATGGGCGCGAAGACGCTCAGCTATGCGGTCAACATGGCCGCCCTCAGGGAGGCCCGCCGCCGCGGCGCCGACGACGCGATCTTCCTCACCCACGACGGCTTCGTGCTCGAGGGGCCCACCTCGACCGTGATGCTCTGCAGGGGCGATGTCTACGTCTCTCCCCTGCCGAGCGGAGCAATCCTGCACGGCACCACCCAACAGAGCGCGTTCGAGCACCTTCGGGCGGCAGGGGAGCGCACGGAATACCGCGACATGAGCGTCGACGAGCTACGGTCGGCGGATGCCGTGTGGCTGCTCTCCAGCCTGCGCCTGGCCGTGCACGTGACCGAACTCGATGGCAGACCAATGCCCGTCGACTCCGAGCGCACCCGCACCCTCAACGCCGCCCTGCTCGCCCGCACCGTCTGACGCCCCACCGCAGCGCGTCGCCCCGCAGCCGGCTTGCTAACCAGTTCGACGGAGATTCTGCTCTAATCGTGCCGTTTCACGCGTAATCGGCGCGTTCAGGGCAGAATCTCCGTCGAATTCGTTCGGGGCGCGGAGCGAGGGCGCAGTGCTGTCCGCGCGCCAGGCACGGAACCGGGCTTAGCCGAAGCGGCCGGAGACGTAGTCCTCGGTGGCCTGCTCGCTCGGGTTGGAGAAGATCGTGGTCGTGTCGTCGTACTCGATCAGCTTGCCGGGCTTGCCGGTGCCGGCGATGTTGAAGAATCCGGTGCGGTCGGAGACCCGGGATGCCTGCTGCATGTTGTGAGTGACGATCACAATCGTGTAGTCGGCCTTCATCTCCTCGATCAGGTCCTCGATCGCCAGCGTCGAGATCGGGTCGAGGGCCGAGCACGGCTCGTCCATCAGGATGACGTCGGGGTGCACCGCGATCGCGCGTGCGATGCAGAGGCGCTGTTGTTGGCCTCCGGAGAGGCTCGAGCCGGGCTTGTCGAGGCGATCCTTGACCTCTTTCCAGAGGTTCGCGCCCTGCAGCGACTTCTCGATCAGGTCGTCGGCGTCGGACTTGGCCATCCGGCGGTTGTTGAGCTTCACGCCGGCCAGTACGTTGTCGCCGATCGACATGGTCGGGAACGGGTTCGGGCGCTGGAACACCATGCCCACCTGGCGCCGCACGAGCACCGGGTCGACTCCCTGACCATAGAGGTTGTTGCCGTCGATGAGTACATCGCCCGTGACGTACGCCCCGGGGATGACCTCGTGCATGCGGTTCAGCGTGCGCAGGAACGTGGACTTGCCGCATCCGCTGGGCCCGATCAGGGCCGTCACGGTTCGAGGCTCGATCACCAACGACACGTCTTCGACAGCCAGAAACTTGCTGTAGTAGACGTTGAGGTCGTTGACTTCAATGCGCTTGGACATGCATTCCTTTGGATCAGACGGCCGAGGCCGGGAGGTGGAGCCTAGCGGCCGAGCTTGGGGGAGAAGATTTTGGCGATGACGCGCGCGCCCAGGTTCAATAGCATCACGATCAAGATGAGCGTCAGGGCGCCGGCCCAGGCACGGTCGAGGTAGGACTGGGTGTCTGCGCCCTGGTTGGCGTACTGGGTGTAGACGAACACGGGCAGGGTCATCATGCGCTCGTTGAACAGGTCGTAGTTCATGCTGGCCGTGAACCCGGAGATGATCAGCAGCGGCGCCGTCTCACCGATCACGCGGGAGATCGAGATCATGATCCCGGTCACGATCCCGGCGAGGGATGTCGGCAGCACGACCTTGACGATGGTCAGCCATTTCGGCACACCGAGCGCGTACGCCGCCTCGCGAAGCTCGTTGGGAACAAGCTTGAGCATTTCCTCGCTCGAACGAACGACGACGGGGATCATCAACACTGTGAGGGCGATGGCGCCGCCGAATCCGAAGCGGATGCCGGGGTCGTCGAACAGAAGAGAGAACAGGGCGAACGCGAAGAGTCCCGCGACGATCGACGGGATGCCGGTCATGACGTCGACGAAGAACGTGATCGCCCGAGCCAGCCGACCTCGGCCGTACTCGGTGAGGTAGATCGCTGCCAGGAGGCCGATCGGCACCGAAATGAGCGTGGCCACACCGGTGATCAGCAGCGTGCCGATGACGGCGTGCAAGGCGCCGCCGCCCTCGCCCACGACGTTGCGCTGGGATTGGGTGAAAAAGCTCGGGGTGAGGAACGCCGGCAGTCCGTTGACCAGGGTGGTTATGACGAGCGAGAAGAGCGGCAGAAGGGCGACCGCGAAGGCCACGGTCACGAGGGCGGTGACCAGGCGGTCCTTGGCCTTGCGCACGCCCTCGACGAAGTACGAGAGCAGGTAGATGGCGACGCAGTAGACGACGGTGCCGAAGAAGAGCGTTCCGACGATGTTGAATCCCTCGGCAGCGCCGGAGAGCATCACCACGAAGAAGAACGCGCCTGTGACCAGCCAGCTGGCCAGGAGCACGGCCAGAGAGGTGTGCCGAGGAAGCTTGCCCGCGGTGAGGGAGTTCGTCAGGGGCGCGGCCGTGTTCGAGGTCGTGGTCGTCAGGCTCATCAGTTCGCTCCGGAGAATGCCTTGCGGCGGTTGATGATGACGCGGGCGATCATGTTCACCACGAGCGTGATGACGAAGAGAATGAGACCCGTCGCGAGCAGAATATTGACGCCGACGCCGTGCGCCTCCGGAAAGTTGAGGGCGATGTTCGCGGCGATTGTGGTGGGGTTCTGCGAGGTCAGGAGCTGGAAGATGACGTCCCGGCTCGGTGAGAGCACCATGGCGACGGCCATGGTTTCACCCAGGGCCCGGCCGAGGCCGAGCATCGAGGCGGAGATGATCCCGGCACGGCCGAAGGGCAGCACGGCCATGGCGATCATTTCCCAGCGGGTTGCGCCGAGGGCCAGTGATGCCTCCTCGTATAGCACGGGGGTCTGCAGGAAGATCTCCCGGGACAACGCCGTGATGATCGGCAAGACCATGACAGCCAGCACGATGGCGACCGTGAGCGTCGTGCGCCCGGTGCCGGAAACCGGGCCGGCAAAGAGGGGGATCCAGCCGAACCACTCGACCAGGTTCGTGTAGAACGGCTGCACGAGCGGCGCGAGCACGCCGATGCCCCACAGCCCGAAGACGACGGAGGGCACGGCGGCGAGAAGGTCGATCAGGTAGCCCAGGCCCTGCGCGAGCTTGCGGGGGGCATAGTGCGAGATGAAGAGCGCGATGCCGATGGCGACGGGCACGGCCATGATCAGCGCGAGGAACGCCGCCCAGAGTGTGCCGAACGCGAGCGGCCAGACATACGACCAGAAGTTGGTGGTGTCGCCCTTGAACTCCTCCGGGTCGGCGAGGAAGGCCGGCAGGCTCTGCACAAGCAGAAAGGCCGCTACGGCGGCGAGAATTGCCAGGATGAGGCTGCCGGCCACAATCGTGCTCGTGGCGAAGATGCGGTCGCCGGGGCGTTCCTTGGCCTTGAGCGAGGGTCGCTCTACTGCGGTCGTCATGCCGGGTATCTCCCTGGGAGGGTTGGGGCAAAAGCTAAGAAAGAGAGGTTCAGGTCACAGGCCACGAACCCCAGTCTGCCCGACCCGGTGCTCGCAAGCCATGCGAGTCCCGGATCGGGCAGCTGAGGAACGGCGAAACAGGAGCTACTTGATGGTCTCGAGAACCGCTGCGACCTTGTCCTGGAGTTCGGTCGTCATCGATGCCGCGCCGGCGGATGCTACCGCTTCGGCCTGGCCCTCGGCGCTGGCCATGTAGCCGACGTAGGCCTTGACGAGCTCAGCCTGGGCGGGGTCGGCGTACTCGGTGCAAACGATCGCGTAGCTGACCAGGACCAGCGGGTACTCGGCCGGGTTGTCGGTCATGCGGTTGAGGTCGAACGCGAGGTCGTTGGCTTCGCGGCCCTCGACGAGAGGAGAACCGTCGACGACGGCGGCGGCGGCTTCGGCGCTGTACGCGACGAACTCGTCGCCGACCTTGAGCTTGGCGACCCCGAGGTCTCCGGCGCGCGACGCGTCGGCGTAGCCGATCGTGCCCACGCCGTTGGTGACGGCGTCGACGACGCCCGAGGTGCCCTGCGCACCCTCACCGGTCTGGAACGGGAAGGTGTCGGAAGCCTTCTCGGTCCACACGTCCGGGGCGTTCTGGCCGAGGTAGTCCGCAAAGTTCTTCGTGGTGCCCGAGTCATCCGAGCGGTGCACGGCGGTGATCGCGGTCGACGGGAGCGAGACGCCCTCGTTCAGTGCGACCAGGGCCGGATCGTTCCAGGTGGTGATGGCGCCGGAGAAGATCTTGGCCAGCGTGTCGGCGTCGACGTTGAGGTCGTCGACCCCATCGACGTTGAAGATCACGGCGATGGGGGAGATGTAGACGGGCAGGTCGACCGCGGTGGTGTCCGCTGCGCAAGAACCGAAGGTGCCGGCGAGCTCGTCGTCGCTCAGGTAGGAGTCGGAGCCTGCGAAGTCGGAGCCACCGGCGATGAACGCCTCCCGACCTGCGCCGGAACCGGACGGGTCGTAGTTGATGGTGACGTCCGGGTTTGCGGTCTGGAACGCTGAGATCCAGGCTTCCTGGGCTGAGCCCTGGGAGGACGCGCCACCGGCGTTGATCGTGCCGGTGAGGGCGCTGGCGGAGTCGGACCCCGGTGCAGCGCCCTCGTTCGCGGCGCAGGAAGACAGTGCCAGTGCGGCGACGACGGCGATGACCGCGGGTCGGCCAAAACGCATGAAATTCACAGATATCCCTTTCGAGGGTTGACTTCATAACAAGTGACTGCAGGTTCGAGGCCGGTGCTGGCCTCACCGTGACCATATTCCGCCTGGTTAACGACACCCCTGCGAAAAGGTTAACGGAAGGTGAACGCGGCGGGGCAGGCCGAAAGAAGCAGCGGGGCATTCACCGAATACCGTGGTCAGAGGGCAGGCGAGTGTGTTTCGATCGCGACGATTCCCGCGCTCGGATTGTCGGCGGAGAGGTGCACCACCGAGAACGACCCGGTTTCGAGGGCCGCCGCGTCGGAGATGTACGCACCGTGGGTGGTGCCGGTGGCCAGGGCGATCTCGTGCAGGATCTCGGGGAGAACCGGCCCGTGGCTACAGATCACAGCAGTCTTTCGCGACCGCACCCGCTTGCCGATGCCGGAACGGACATCCGCCAGGCCCTGCTCGAACGCGTCCTGGCTGTAGCGTTCGGTGCGCTTGATCTGGATGCCGGTGGCCGCCGCGAGCGGGGCCACGGTGGTCACGCAGCGGGTCGCCGTGCTCGACACGATCCGCAGGGGCTGCCAGGCGGTGATCGTGGGCACAATGGCGGCGGCCTGCTTGACGCCGCGCTCGGTCAGCGGCCGGCTGCAGTCGGGGCCGTCCCAGTTGCCGGGCTGCACGGTCTTGCCGTGGCGGAGCGCGATCAGGGCGAAGGTGCGGGTGACACCGGTGTCGACGAGCTTGGCGAATGCGTCGATGATCTCCACGTCGGGCGTGTAACTGAGGTAGGTGCGGGCCTTCTTGATGGTGACCCACTCGATCGCCGCGACCTCGCCGTTGGGCACGAAGGTCGAGTGCTGGATGGCCGCGGGCGTGATCTCTGCGGCCCAGTAGTGAACGATCTTCTCGCGGCCGTTGAGCAGCGAGTAGGCGGAGATGCCCAGTGGCACGCCGAGGGCCACGGCCAGGCCGGTCTCCTCCCCGATCTCGCGCACGGCCGTCTGCGGCAGGGTCTCGCCTGGGTCGACCTTCCCTTTGGGAATGGTCACGTCGCCGTACACGGTGCGATGGATCAGGAGAACGTGGATCTTGCCGTCGATCAGGCGCCAGCAGACGGCGCCCGCAGCGTAGATGGCAGGGTCGCTCATCGGCGCCCCGCCGGGCGCTTGCGGAGGGAGATTTGTTGCATGAGCCTGTTCTGCATGTCGTCGAGCGGATGGCCGGAACCGTCCAGGTGGTGGCGCGTCCATTCGCCCGAGCTGTCCAGCCACCACGATGAGGTGCGGTCGTCCATGGCCCGGGTGAAGAGGGCGTCGATTTCGGTCAGGTGGTCAGGGTCGACGAGGCGCACCAGCGCCTCGACCCGGCGGTCGAGGTTGCGGTGCATCATGTCGGCGCTGCCGATGTAGACCTGCGGGTCACCGTTGGTGTGGAACGAGAAGATCCGGGAGTGCTCCAGGTATCGCCCGAGAATCGAGCGCACCTTGATGGTCTCGCTCATCCCGGGGACCCCGGGCTTCAGGCTGCAGATGCCGCGCACCCAGATCTCGATCGGCACGCGCGCCTGGCTGGCCCGATACAGTGCGTCGATGATGGCCTCGTCGACCATGGAGTTCACCTTGATCCGGATGCCCGACGGCTTGCCGGCCTGGGCGGCCGCGGTTTCCGTCGCGATGCTCTTGAGCAGGGCGCGGCGCAGGTGCAGCGGCGCCACCAGCAGGCGCTTGAACTTCTTCTCGATCGCGTAGCCGGAGAGTTCGTTGAACAGACGGGTGAGGTCCTTGCCCACCTGCGGGTCCGCGGTCAGGAGCCCGAGGTCTTCGTAGAGACGGCTGGTCTTGGGGTTGTAGTTGCCGGTGCCGATGTGGCTGTAGTGGCGCAAAACGCCGTCTTCGTTCCGCACCACGAGCGCGAGTTTGCAGTGCGTCTTCAGGCCCACGAGGCCGTAGACCACGTGCACGCCGGCCTTCTCGAGCTTGCGGGCCCAGGTGATGTTGGCCTGTTCGTCGAAGCGGGCCTTGATCTCCACCAGGGCGAGAACCTGCTTGCCCGACTCGGCGGCTGCGATCAGCGCCTCGACGATGGGGCTGTCGCCCGAGGTACGGTACAGGGTCTGCTTGATGGCGAGCACGTCCGGGTCGGCCGCGGCCTGCTCGAGGAACGCTTGCACGCTGGTTGCGAACGACTCGTACGGGTGGTGCAGCAGGATGTCCCGGCGCGAGATGGCGCTGAAGATGTCCGGTTCCGCGTTCGGTTCCGGGGCGAGCAGCTGAACGGCCGTCGTCGGCACGTGCTTCACATAGCGCAGGTCCGGGCGGTCGATCCGCAGGTCGAACAGGCCGCCCAGGTCGAGCGGGGCCGGCAGGCGGTACACCTCCTGATCGGTGACGTCCAGCTCGCGCACGAGCAGGCCGAGGGTGACCTCGTCCATGTCTTCGGTGATCTCGAGACGGATGGGCGGGCCGAACCGGCGGCGCAGCAGCTCCTTCTCGAGGGCCTTGATCAGATTCTCGGTCTCGTCCTCTTCGATCTCGACGTCTTCGTTGCGGGTGACCCGGAAGACGTGGTGCTCGAGGATGTCCATGCCCGGGAACAGGTCTCCGAGATGGTTCGCGATCAGGTCCTCGAGCGTGATGAAGCGTACGCTGTCTGCCTTCTCGCGTCGGTCCACGCGCACGAAGCGGGGGAGCATGGTGGGCACCTTGAGCCGGGCGAACTCCTGCTTGCCGGTTTTGGAGTTGCGAACCCGGACCGCGAGGTTCAGCGAGAGCCCGGAGATATAGGGGAATGGATGCACCGGGTCGACCGCGAGGGGCATCAGCACCGGGAAGATCTGGTTCGAGAAGTAGTCGCGCAGGGAACGGCGGTCGGCGTCGTCCAGGGTGTCCCAGTTGACGATGTCGATCCCGGCTTCGGCGAGGGCCGGGCTGACGAGGTCCTGGAAGGCGTGGGCGTGCCGGGCCTGCAGAACGTGGGCCGTGGTGGAGATGTCGGAGAGGGCGTCCTGCGGGGCGCGCCCGATGTTGGTCGGCACGGCCAGCCCGGTGAGGATGCGGCGCTTCAGGCCGGCGACCCGCACCATGAAGAATTCGTCGAGGTTGCTGGCGAAGATGGCCAGGAAGTTCGCCCGTTCCAGAGCCGGGAGATCGGGGTCCTCCGCGAGCTCGAGCACCCGCTGGTTGAAGGCCAGCCAGCTCAGTTCCCGGTCGAGGTAGCGCTCGGTAAGGAGCGCCGGATCGTTCACGCCGATCAGGGGATCGAAATCATCGTCAAAGTCGCTGCCCAGGCCCGAGTCGGTCTGAATGTTATCGCCGTCCATTCAACCATCTTGACACTGCGGACCGCGCGAATGCGACGATCTTGGATGAACACTGGTCAACGCGGGCTGCGGCGGTACTGCACATCGATCGTTCGCTCGGTGAACCCGAGCGAACGATACAGGGCCACCGCGGCGGCGCTGTCGGCCTCCACATACAGGTCCGCGGTACGGCACCCGCGTTCGCGGAGGCGGTCGAGCCCGGCCAACATGAGGCGGCGGCCGACGCCGCGACCGGCGGCATCCGGGTGCACGCCGACGACGTAGATCTCGCCCACCGGGGAGCCCGACTCGATCTTCAACCAGTTGTAGCCGACCATCCGACCGGTGCCAGTGCCGGCGTCGCGGGCCACCAGGAAATCACCGGCCGAGAACCACGGTTCGGCACAGCGGGCGGCCAGATCGCTCGCGGTCAGAGCCCCCTGCTCCGGGTGCGCGGCGAACACCAGCGCGTTCAGCGCTACCCATTCCGCGTCGTCCGGCCCGGGCCGGAACGCGTCGATCTGGACGGCGGCACGGATGCCGGTGCGGGCAGGGCCTCCGGGCTCGGCCGGCGCGCTGCCGGCTGTCTCCTTCGACAGGTCCAGCCGCAGCTGCAGCAGGGTGCGCTCGGCCGTGAAAGCGAACCGATCGGCGAGCGCCCGGGCAGCGGGGTGGTCGCCGTGCGACCAGATCGTCAGCTCCCCGGGCGCGTCGGCCAGGATTTCGGCCAGGGCGGCCGTGCCGTACCCGTGCCGGCGTCGGGCCGGGTCGACGACGAGGTCGAGTTCGCCGGCGCCGAGGATGCCCGCACCCACGACGACGTTCCCGTCCTTCTCCACGACCAGGAACGGGGCGCGGTGCCCCGCGGCCACGTCGAAAAGGGACTGTTCGTTGAACGGCGCGTAGCCGTCGCCCTGGGTAGCGGTGGCGCTGACCCGGTGGAACTCGGCCGCGAAGGCGGCATCCGTCAGATCAGGCGCAAACCGGATGAATGCCACGGGTGCCGTCCTGTTCCTGCACATTGAAGCGGTAGCCCACGTTGCGCACGGTGCCGATCAAGGATTCCTGGTCGCCGAGCTTGGCCCGCAGTCGCCGCACGTGCACGTCCACCGTGCGGGTGCCGCCGAAGTAGTCGTAGCCCCAGACCTCGCTGAGTAGCTGTTCCCGGGTGAAGACCCGCGACGGATGCGCGGTGAGAAAGCGCAGGAGCTCGAATTCCTTGTAGGTGAGGTCCAGCGGCCGGCCGTGCACCTTGGCGGAATAGCTGGCCTCGTCGATGATGACCCCGGCGGCGCGGATGGTGGCGGATTCCTCCGTGCGGGGCACGCGCCCGACGGCGAGGCGGATGCGCGCATCCACCTCGGCCGGCCCGGCCGTCTCGAGGATGACGTCGTCGACGCCCCAGTCCGGGCTCACCGCGGCCAGGCCGCCCTCCGTGATCACGAGCAGCAGCGGAACGGTGTTTCCCGTGGTGCGCAGAATCTGGCAGAGCGACTTGGCCGCCATCAGATTGGAGCGGGCATCGACGAGCATGAGGTCGGCGTCGGGCGCCGTCACGAGCTGGTCCGGCTGGGCGGGGATGGTGCGCGTGCCGTGTGACAGCAGGGCGAGGGCGGGAAGAACGTCACTGTTGACCGCCGAGGTCAGGATCAACAACTGGGCCACACTCACCCTCCAAGGATTGTGCGCCCCATCCTAGCGTGCCGCGGAAAGGGTCCCGGGCAGGGCAGAATGAGAGGGTGAGCTGGCAGTGGAAGAGCGTCGTCGTGGTGTGGTTGTTCGCGTTCGCGTGCGCCGTGCTGGCCGGATGGCTGTCCCTGCCCGGCCAGCATCTGATCTGGATGAGCCTCTCCTTCGCCGGCTGCACGATCGGAACCCTGAGCGTACAGCTCGCGACCGGACGCAAGGAAGGTTACGTGGACCGGGTGACGACCAGCCTCGTCGGTGCCGTGGCCGTGCTCGCCGCCGCCACCGGAATCTTCGCTCTCGCCGGGCTCCTCTGACTCTGATCTGAGTCAGCCCGTGCTCGTGTGGTTCTGCTGAGGCGTGCCGAGGGGTTATCGCGCGCGAGCGGGCTAGAGTAAGACGTATGTCTATCCTCGCTATCGAAATCTTCTTCCTGGGGCTGCTCGCGCTGGCGAGCCTGTCGATCGCCTGGGTGTCCGGCTTGGTTCTGTTCAAGCTGTACCGGGGGCAGCGGTAGCCCTCGATGTTTGAGCTGCCCCCTCAGCTCCCCTCCGAACTGGTGCCGCTGTCGTGGCTCCTCGGGGTGTGGGAAGGTTCGGGAATCATCGACTATCAGATCGGCGAAGAGTCCGTCAGCCGGGAGTTCGGTCACCGGTTGAGCTTCAGCCACGACGGCCTGCCGCACCTGAATTACAGCTCCTACACCTGGCTCGAGCCGACGCCCGACTCCGACGGCGGTGAGTCGACACCGCTGATGACGGAAACCGGGTACTGGCGGCTGAGCCGTGCCCAAGGGCTCGGCGATCCCGGTCCGGGTCTGCTGCCGGCCGTGGGTGAGCATCCGTTCGTCACCGCTGCGGCGGTCGAAACCCTCCGCAACGCCGACAACGGCTTCGATATCGACGTGACCATCGTGCACCCCGGCGGAGTCGCGGAAATCTACCTCGGCCAGGTCAAGGGTCCGCGCATCGACCTGGCGACGGATGCCGTGATGCGCACCCAGGGTGCCAAACCCTACTCGGCGGCGACGAGGCTCTATGGTCTGGTCGACGGCCATCTGCTCTGGGCCTGGGACATGGCCGCCTTAGGTCAGAGCCTGCGCACCCACGCGTCCGGCCGCCTCAAGCGCGTCGAATAAACCGGGCATCCCTGCGCGTCACATCCAGGTGCCCCGGCGCCGAACCGTCCGTTGGAAAGAGTTCCCATGACCGATGCACCCGTGTCCCCTCTCCCGTCCTCGCCGCTCAGATCCCCGCTGCTCGAACTCGACGGCGCAGTGCAGGCCGAGGGCATCGATGCCGGCGTGGCCGCGCACTACGGCGGACCTCTCACGGAGCAGCGCCGGCTCCTCGCCGGCGGAGCCGTCGTCGACCTGTCCCACCACGGCGTGCTGAGCGTCGCCGGACCGGACCGGTTGACCTGGCTCAACTCCATCTCCAGCCAGGAGCTGCGCCGCCTGGCGCCGGGGGAGTCCACCGAGACGCTCCTGCTCGACCCGAACGGTCACGTCGAGTACGCCATGGCGGTCATCGACGACGGGGTGGAGACCTGGCTGCTGGTCGAGGCAGCCCAACTGCCCGGGTTGCACGCGTGGCTCGACACGATGCGCTTCACACTGCGGGTGCAGGTCGTCGACCACACTCTCGCCTATGCCGTGATCGGGTCGATGGGTGACCCGTCGGTGTTGCCGCTCACACCGGCCGCGCCGAGCGGAGTGCCTCTGGTGTGGCACGACCCCTGGACCCAGGTCTCCGCGGGCGGATACCAGTACGCGCCTGGACCGGCGCACCCGGCCGCCGCGTGGCACTGGACCGAGACCCTCGTCCCCCGCGCGTCCCTGCCGGCTCTGCGCGACGCCGTGCGGAACGGAGGGGTCGCCGCGGCCGGCCTTCTCGCCGTCGAGGCCCTCCGGATCGCGGCGTGGCGCCCGCGCCGGGCCACGGAGGTCGACGAGAAGAGCCTGCCGCACGAACTCGACTGGCTGCGCAGCGCCGTGCACCTGAACAAGGGCTGCTACCGCGGCCAAGAGACCGTGGCCAAGGTACACAACCTCGGGCATCCGCCCCGCCGCCTGGTGCTGCTGCACCTGGACGGCTCCGACGCGGTGCTCCCCGTGCACGGGGACGAAGTGCAGGCCGTGAAGCAGCTGGCCGACGGAACCACCGAGCACCGCGGGATCGGCCGGATCACCTCCAGCGCCATCCATTACGAGCTGGGCCCGATCGCGCTCGCCACGGTGAAGCGCACCGTTCCCGCCACGGTCACCCTGTACGTGGCCTCCCAGGACATCCTCGTCGCGGCCGCGCAGGAGGTCATCGTGCCTCAGTCGGCGGGCTCGGTGGCCGATATCCCGCGCCTGCCCCGGCTCGGCATCCGCACGCCCGGCCACTGACGCCGGTCACTGACCCCGGCCACTGACCCGGGCCGCCGACCCAGCCCCGGCGCGCTCGCCACGTCGGTAGAGTTGGACTCATGTCAGATGCATACAATCTCATCCTTCTCCGTCACGGCCAAAGCCTATGGAACCAGGAAAACCTTTTCACCGGCTGGGTGGATGTCAGGCTGAGCGAGCAGGGCGCGGGCGAAGCCAAGCGCGCCGGCGAGCTTCTCGCCGAGTCGGGCCTGCTGCCCGACATCCTGCACACCTCATTACTTACCCGCGCCATCCAGACCGCGAATATCGCTCTGGAAGAAGTTGACCGGCTGTGGATCGACGTCAAGCGCTCCTGGCGGCTCAACGAGCGCCACTACGGCGCCCTGCAGGGCCTCGACAAGGCGGAGACCCTCGCAAAGTTCGGGCCCGAGCAATTCCAGCTGTGGCGCCGCTCCTTCGACGTTCCGCCGCCCGTGCTGGCCGACGATTCCCGCTGGTCTCAGGCGCACGACCCGCGTTACGCGGCGCTCGGCGACGACCTGCCCCGCACCGAGTGCCTCAGCGACGTCGTCGACCGGATGCTGCCCTACTGGGAATCCGACATCACCCCCGACCTGCGTGCGGGCAAGACGGTTCTCGTCACCGCCCATGGCAACTCGCTGCGCGCGCTGGTCAAGCACCTCGATGGCATCAGCGACGCGGACATCGCCGAGCTGAACATCCCCACCGGCATCCCGCTGGTCTACCGCCTCGGCGCGGACATGATGCCGCTCGGCCCCGGCCGCTACCTTGACCCCGAGGCTGCCGCCGCCGGTGCTGCCGCTGTCGCGGCCCAGGGAAACAAGAAGTAGCGTCTAACCCACCAGGAACGAGAAAGCCCCGGAAGCGACTGCTTCCGGGGCTTTCTCGTTCCTGGTGACGCCGGAACGCCTGGACTCTAGGCGTTCGTGTTCTGCTGCCAGGCGCCGGTGCCGAGGTACTGCACCTTCTTCGCGATCGAGACCGCGTGGTCGGCGAAGCGCTCATGGTAGCGGCTGGCGAGGGTGGAGTCGACCGTATCGGCCGCCTGGCCCTTCCAGGTCGCCCCGAGCACGGCGTCGAACACGCTGAGGTGCAGTGCGTCGACCTTGTCGTCTTCGTTGCGGATGGTTTCGGCCAGCTTCATGTCCTCATTGGTCAGAAGCGCGGTGAGCATGTGCGCGATTGCCGTGACGAGCGTGCCCATCTCGGCGAAGGTGGCGCGCAGGCTTTTCGGCACGACCTTGTCGGGGAACCGGTAACGGGCCAGCTGGGCGATGTGCGTGGACAGATCGCCCATCCGTTCGAGCGACGCGCTGATGCGCAGGGCGCTGACGACGATGCGCAGGTCGCGTGCGACCGGCTGCTGGCGGGCCAGGATCGTGATGGCCAGCTCATCGAGTTCGATGGTCAGCTCGTCGATCTTCTCGTCTTCGGAAATCGCTTCTTCCGCCAGACCGACGTCGGACTCGTTGAAGGCGCGCGTCGCCTTGTCGATGGAGATCGCCACGAGTCGGGAGATCTCGACAAGGCGATCCTGCACTTCGGCGAGTTCCTGCTGGAATACTTCACGCATGGTGTGTGGTCCTTCCTGGGCGCGCGTAACACGCAGACGCGTGAGACCCACCTGGCCCCACCGAATCATGGGGGAGGGAGGTTAACGGCAGGTGCCGTGGTCTTGAACTCTACCTAAAGTAGCCTGCGCGCCGGGACGGCCCTGTCACCCACCCGGAATAAACGTCAGTATTCTGGATGAATGGAATCGACAGGGCTTGTGCTTCTGGCGCTGGCCCTCGGCCTGACTGTCGGGGCCGGTTTCATGACGCTGCTGCACGTGGCCGAGCGTCACGGTCGGCGCGCCGCCGAGGTCGTCAACCCGGCCGTCCCCGACGGAATCGACCAGGTGCTCGACGCGCTGGAGACGGCCGGTGCCGTCGTCGACCCGTCCAACAACGTGATCAAGGCATCCCAGGCCGCGGTGTCGATGGGACTGGTCTGGAACCGGCAGTTGGTGCACTCCGAGCTCCTGAACCTGATCAGCCAGGTGCGCCGTTCCGGCGAGCCGATCTCGGACCATCTGGTCCTCTCCCGCGGGCCCTTCGGTGATGCCAGCATGCGGGTGCGGGTGCGGTTGGCCCGGCTGGGAACACGGTACGTTCTGGTGCTGGCGGAGGACCGCACCGAGGCCTTCCGGCTCGACGAGGTGCGCCGGGACTTCGTCGCCAACATCAGCCATGAGTTGAAGACGCCCATCGCCGCCGTGGGGCTGCTGGCGGAGGCGCTCACCCAGGCGGCGGACGAGCCGGTGCAGGTGCGCCGCTTCGCGAACCGCCTCACCACTGAGTCCGGTCGCCTCAGCCGCCTGACCCAGGAGATCATCGAATTGTCCCGCCTACAGGCGCAGGATTCCCTGACCGAGCCCGAGATCGTCAACGTCGACGTCATCGTGGCCACGGCGGTGGACCAGAGCCGGGTCACCGCGGAGGCGGACCGGATCACGATCGCCCTCGGCAAGAAATCGGGGGCTGAGGTGAGCGGCGACGAGCGGCTCCTCGTGATGGCCGTGCACAATCTCGTGGCCAATGCCGTGAACTACTCAGCAGAGGGTTCCCGCGTCGGGGTCGGGGTGCGCAAGAACGCCGGAGTCGTCGAGATCAGCGTCACCGACCAGGGCGTGGGCATCGAGGAAGCCGATCTTGATCGGATCTTCGAACGCTTCTTCCGGGTCGACCAGGCCCGCTCGCGGCACACCGGCGGTACGGGGCTCGGCCTCGCGATCGTCAAGCACATCGTTCAGATCCACGGCGGCGACATCCGCGTCTGGTCGCAGCCGGGCAGCGGTTCGACCTTCACCATCCGCCTCCCGGAGGCGCCGCACCCCGCTTCGGCGGCGATAGGAGACACCCCATGACCCACATCCTTCTAGTCGAAGACGAGAGCGCGCTCAGTGAGCCGCTGAGCTTCCTGCTCGAGCGGGAGGGGTACGAGGTCACCGTCGCCGAAGACGGTCCGAGCGCCATCAGCGAGTTCGACCGCACCGGTGCAGACCTGATTCTGCTCGACCTCATGCTCCCCGGCATCCCAGGCACGGAGGTGTGTCGGGAGATCCGCACGCGGTCGTCAGTGCCGATCATCATGCTGACCGCCAAGGACTCCGAGGTGGACATCGTGGTCGGGCTCGAGCTCGGCGCCGACGACTACGTCACCAAGCCGTATTCGACCCGGGAACTGCTCGCCCGCATCCGTGCCGTTTCCCGGCGCCACACCGACGAGGTCGGGGAGGACCTGAGCCTGCTGTCGGCGGGCACAGTGCGGATGGACACCGAGCGGCACACCGTGACAGTGTCCGGCGAGATCGTGAACCTGCCGCTGAAAGAATTCGAGCTGCTGGAGTTCCTGCTCCGCAATGCCGGCCGGGTGCTCACTCGAGGTCAGCTGATCGACCGGGTCTGGGGCAGCGACTACTTCGGTGATACCAAGACCCTGGACGTGCACATCAAGCGGATCCGGTCGCGGATCGAAGCCGCCCCCTCGGATCCGACCATGCTGGTCACCGTGCGCGGCCTGGGCTACCGCTTCGACGCCTGAGGCCGGGGGCGACGGAGGGCGCCCGCGCGGGAATGCGTGCCGCGATCCGGAGCGGCCGGTCGCCCTCGCCCTACGGGGCGGAGGTCGGCAGCAGCGTCGAGTACTCCTCGAGCGAGCCGTCGAGCACCGGGACGAGAACTTCGACGCCGGTCTCGTTGCCGTACTGGAAGAAGACGGGGAACAGCGATCCCGGCGCGACGTCGGCCGCGACGGTGACGGTCGGGGCATCCGGTGTGCCGAACGTGACGCTGGAGTTCGCGTCCACGTTCACCTCCTGGGTGAACTTCTCGGTGCCGTCGTCGTACTGCACGTTCAGGCTGTGTGCCGAATCGCCCGAGTTGACGACGGTGACCACGAGGTTGGCGATGTTGCCGTCGTCCGACAGAAGCATGGCGTTGCGGATGGCGAGGTCGCCGACATTGCCGCTGACTCCGTCGCTCGCGTCGTATTTCGCGGTCGTCGACTGCGGTGCCAGGAGATTGCAACCGCTGGTCCCCAGAAGGATGCCGGTCGCCACAACGACGGACACGATGATACGAGCTTTCACAACGCCTCCAACAGATCACCGTTCCGCCTGACGGCCAAACGCTGCAAATTTAGCTTTCCCCTTCAGCCTACCGGCTCCCGTCGGGCTGAGCCGCGCGCGCCCGGGCGCGGCGCACCTTACCACTGGCGGCTGTGGTATCCTCGACGTTGCTGAAGGGATACACACATGCTGTTTGAGGTTGGCGAAACTGTCGTTTATCCCCACCATGGTGCTGCGACGATCACCGAGGTGAAGACGCGCATGGTCAAGGGTGAAGAGAAACTGTACCTGAAGCTGAATGTCACCCAGGGCGATCTGACCATTGAGGTTCCCGCCGAGAACGTCGACCTGGTCGGCGTTCGCGACGTGATCGGCCAAGAGGGTCTCGACAAGGTGTTCGAGGTGCTGCGCGCTCCCTTCACCGAAGAGCCCACCAACTGGTCCCGCCGGTACAAGGCCAACCTGGAAAAGCTCGCATCCGGCGACGTCATCAAGGTGTCGGAGGTCGTTCGTGACCTGTGGCGCCGCGACCAGGACCGGGGCCTGTCCGCCGGCGAGAAGCGGATGCTGGCCAAGGCCCGTCAGATTCTTATTTCAGAGCTGGCCCTGGCGGAGAAGACCGACGAAGAGAAGGCCTCCACGGTCCTCGACGAGGTCCTGGCGTCCTAACCGGCATAGCCGGAACCGGCAGAACCAGAACCCACGTAACCAGACTTGCTTTCGATGGAGGGCGGCGCCGCGAGGCGCCGCCTTTCGCATTTCGTGCTTCCGACGCCCGCACCGACGCGGTCTTTTGCCGCAGTACCTCCCGCACCACTTCGTACTCACCGTCTCGCGTCCATTCGTCGCCGACCTCACCAGATAGCGTCCAGATATGACTGAAACCCCTGCGCCCCAGGTCGCAGTCATCGTCGTCGCCGCCGGGAGTGGCAGCCGACTCGGGCACGTCGAGCCGAAGGCGTTCGTCTCGCTGGCCGGACGCACGCTGCTCGAACGCGCGCTTGCCTCTGTGTTCGGGATGCGGGACCCGGTGCAGGTCATCGTCGTAGCGCCCGACACCCACTTGGCTCACGCCCGCCGGGTCGCCTCGAGGGCGGGCGGGGCAGCATCCGTCGACGTGGTGGCCGGCGGCGCCACCCGACAGGAATCGGTGAACCGCGGCCTGGCCGCGCTGCACCCCGGCGTGCGCACCGTCCTGGTGCACGACGCCGCGCGTGCCCTCACGCCCGCCGCGCTCTGCGACGCCGTCGTCGACGCGGTGCAGTCAACCGGTCACGGCATCGTTCCCGGCCTGGCCGTGGTCGACACCATCAAGAAAATCTCCGCTGCCGGCGAGATCCTGGGCACGGTGGACCGCGCCGCACTCTCGGCCGTGCAGACCCCGCAGGGCTTCCCGAGGGAGATGCTCACCGCCGCGGCCGCCGCGGCATCCGCCGGCTCGTCGCTCGCGGCGACCGATGACGCGGGCGTGGTGGCCGCCGCCGGCTACCCGGTCAGCGTGATCGCCGGGGACCCGCTCGCCTTCAAGATCACAACCCTGTGGGACCTGGGCCGGGCCGAGGCCCTGCTCGGCGCGCGCGTGCCGGCCCAGTCCGCGCCCCGCACCGACACCGCGCCCCGCGTGGGCACCGGGCTCGATGTGCACGCCTTCGACGACGACTCCGAACTGTGGCTCGCCGGCCTGCACTGGCCGGGAGAGCGCGGACTGTCCGGGCACAGCGATGGCGATGCCGCCGTGCACGCCATCTGCGACGCCCTGCTCTGCGCCGCCGGGTTGGGCGATATCGGTGGTGTCTTCGGCACATCCGATCCGCGCCTCGTCGGCGCCCATGGCGACGTGTTCCTCGGCGAGACCCTGCGCCTGCTGGCGGCCGCCGGATTCCGGGTCGGCAACGTCACGGTGCAGATCATCGGCAACCGGCCCAAACTCAACACGCGCCGGGCCGAGGCGGAGGCGCTGCTCGGATCGCTGCTGAAGGCGCCGGTCGCCGTGTCGGCGACCACGACGGATGCCCTGGGCTTCACTGGCCGCGGCGAGGGCCTCGCCGCCATCGCGACGGCGCTCATTCTCCCCGAACCCCCGGCAGACCCTGACCTAAGCTGGGAAGCGTGACCATGCGACTCTACGATTCCAGGGCCCAGGCCCTCCGCGACTTCATACCCCTCACGCCCGGCGCGGTGGGTATTTACGTTTGTGGACCCACCGTGCAGTCCTCGCCCCACATCGGCCACCTGCGCAGCGCCCTCGTCTACGACCAGCTGCGCCGCTGGCTCACCTACCGCGGCTTCGATGTCACCTTCGTGCGCAACGTCACCGACATCGACGACAAAATTCTGGCCCACGCGGTCGGGGGCACCGAGCAGTGGTGGGCGCTCGCCTACCGCTACGAGCTGGAGTTCACCGCCGGATACCAGCGGCTGGGCATCCTCGCCCCCAGCTACGAACCCAGGGCGACCGCCAGCATCCAGCAGATGCAAGACCTGATCACCCGACTGATCCAACTCGGGCACGCCTACCCGGCCGATGACGCCTCCAGCGACGTCTACTTCGACACGGCGAGCTGGCCCGACTATGGTGACCTCACCCGTCAGCGGCGCGGCGACATGGAACCGGCAGCGGATGCCGACCCGCGTGGCAAGAATGACCCACGCGACTTCGCCTTGTGGAAGGGTCGCAAAGTCGACGAACCGGAGTCCGCCTCCTGGCCGTCCCCGTGGGGAGCCGGCCGTCCCGGCTGGCACATCGAGTGCTCGGCCATGGCGTCCCGCTACCTCGGCTCCCACTTCGACATCCACGGCGGCGGGCTCGACCTGCGCTTCCCGCACCATGAGAACGAGCTGGCCCAGTCCGCCGCCGCCGGCGACGGCTTCGCGAGCTACTGGGTGCACAACGGTCTCGTCAACGTGAACGGACAGAAGATGTCCAAGTCGCTGGGCAACTCGGTCTTCGCGGCGGAGCTGCTCGACCAGGCGCGCGCCATCGTCGTGCGCTACTACCTGGGGGCGGCCCACTACCGTTCCACCATCGACTACCACGAGGGTTCCCTCGTGGAGGCCGAAGCGGCCCTCGAAAGAATCGAGAGCTTCCTCGACCGCGCCGACCGCCGCCTGGCGGACACCCGCTTCGCCGGATCCGGCGTCGAGATCGTCCCGGACGAATTTGCGTCCGCCATGGACGACGACCTGGCGGTGCCTCAGGCTCTGGCCGTGTTGCACGACACCGTGCGTACCGGCAACGCGGCGCTGGACGCCGAAGATCTGCACGCGGCCGCCGCCGCGCGTGGTCACGTGCTCGCCATGAGTGAGGTCCTCGGAATCAACCCGCTCTCACCGGGCTGGTCCGTGGCCACGGACGAACCGGCCATGATCGCACTCACCGCCCTCGTCGAGCGCCTGCTCGACGATCGCGAAATCGCAAGGCAGGGCCGCGACTATGCGGCCGCAGACCGTATCCGGGACGAGCTCGTCGCCGCCGGAATTACCATCGAAGACACCCCCTCGGGTGCCCATTGGAGTTTTGACTGATGAAGAACACAGACCGTAAGTCCCGCACCGGGGCCGTGCGCAAGGGCAGCCGGGGACCACAGGTCGGTTCCGGCGGCCAGGGACGCCAGGCGCTCGAGGGCAAGAAGCCCACGCCCAAAGCGGAAGACCGCCCCTACCACCCCGCCGGCAAACGCAAGCTCGCCCAGGACCGCTTCGTCGCGGCCGGCGGCGGCCGCAGCCGCGGTTCCGCGGGTCCCAAGAGCGCGCCGCGCAGCGCCACCACCGGCAACACCGGCGGCGGCGGAGCGTCCACCCGCCGGGCCAAGCAGATCGACGAGCATGAGGTTGTGACCGGGCGCAACTCCGTACTGGAAGCGCTGCGGGCGAAGATCCCCGCCACGGCCCTGTACATCGCCACGCGCATTGAAATGGATGAACGGGTGAAGGAGGTCCTCACCCTCGCGACGACCCGCGGCATCCCCGTCCTCGAGGTCATGCGCCCGGAGCTCGACCGCCTGGCCGGCCGGGACTCGGTGCACCAGGGTCTCGCGCTCAAGGTGCCGTCCTACGAGTACGCCCAGCCCCTCGAGCTGCTGGAACTGACGATCAGCCGCGGCCACAAGCCGCTCTTCGTCGCCCTCGACGGCATCACCGACCCCCGCAACCTCGGCGCCATCATCCGCTCGACGGCCGCGTTCGGCGGACATGGCGTGATCGTGCCGCAGCGTCGGTCCGTCGGCGTGACCGCGTCGGCGTGGAAGACGTCGGCCGGCGCCGCTGCCCGACTTCCCGTCGCCATGGCCACCAACCTGACCCAGTCGCTCAAGGCGCTCAAGGAGCGCGGCGTGCTCGTCATCGGCCTCGCCGGTGATGGCGACACCCAGCTGCCCGAGCTCGGCATCGGTTTCGCCGAGCGCCCCATCGTGATCGTGGTCGGCAGCGAGGGCAAGGGGCTGTCCCGCCTCGTCACCGAGACCTGCGACGCGATTGTGTCGATCCCGATCAGCGCCTCGACCGAATCCCTCAACGCGGGGATTGCGGCCGGCGTGACACTGTACGAGGTCTCCCGACTGCGCGCGGCTGCCAAGGCCGCCAAGGTCGCGAAGCAGGCAGCCGCCGCGACGGCGGCAGCCGCCTCCGCAGCCTCTTAACCCGACCCGCCGGCCGGGCGCCCGCCAGGCAGGCCGAACCGCGAGAAAAGCCCCTTAATCCCACAATTGGCGGCCTTTTCTCACGGTTCGGCTGGGTACACGGACCAGGCGGAGCGCCGGCCGGATCAGACCTTGAGGCGCCAGTCGGCCGCGTCGTCGGCGGCCGACTCGGCCGCGTCCGCCAGTGCGGCGGTCTCATCGTCGGTCACGTCGATCGGGATCGTGATCTCGCCGGTGGCCGGCTCGATCACGGTGGCCTCGTCGCGGCGGTGCCGGAGCACGTCCTTGACGTAGGAGGTGACGGCTTCGGCCAGCGGGATGTCCCTGGACTGGTTCTGGGCCATGAACCAGCGGTGGTCGAGCAGCTGGTGGAAGACCTCGGCCGGTTCCAGCTTGCCCTTGAGATCGCGGGGAATGGCCCGGATGACGGGTTCGAAGACGCGCACCAGCCACTCGTGCGCCAGCATCTCCTCGTCGGCCTCCGGGTCGCCGTAGGAGACCCGGTAGGAGTCGAGGTCGTTGAGCAAGCGCCGGGCCTGGTTCTCCTCGGCGTCGAGCCCGGTCAGTCGCAGCAGGCGCCGCTGGTGGTGGCCGGCGTCGACGACCTTCGGCTGGATGCGCACGGTCGTACCCGTGTTGTCCGTCTTGATGGCCAGTTCCTCGATGTCGAACCCGAGGTCGTTGAGGCGTTCGACGCGTTCCGTGATGCGCCAGCGTTCGGAGCTGGAGAAGGATTCCGACCCGGTGAGCTCTTTCCAGAGCAGCCGGTAGGCGGCCACGATCCCATTGCTGACCCGAATGGGATCCAGCTCGTCGGCCGCTCGACCGCCGGCCTCGAGGTCCATGAGCTCACCGGCGATGTTGACGCGCGCGATCTCCAGGTCGTTCTCGCGCTGGCCGTTGGAGAGCCCGCCTGGATATAGCTGCCCGGTCTCGGCGTCGACCAGGTAGGCGGCGAACGCGCCGGCGTCACGGCGGAAGAGGGTGTTGGACAACGACACATCACCCCAGAAGAGGCCGGCCATGTGCACGCGTACCAGCAGCAGGGCCAGGGCGTCGACCAGCCGGGTGGCGGTGTCGGGCCGCAGGGTCTGCGAGTAGAGCGCGCGGTAGGGGAGCGAGAACTTGAGGTGCCGGGTGACGAGCACCGAATTCAGCGGCTCGGCGTCGTCATCGGTGCGGTTCGTGATCACGGCGAGCGGCTCGACGCAGGGAATTTCCAGGCCCTGCAGGGTACGGAGCATCTCGTACTCGCGTTTGGCCATCTCGCTGGTGGTCTCCTTGATGGCGACGACACGACCGCTCAAATGAGCGAAGCGCACAAGGTGGCGGGAGATGCCTTTGGGCAGGGCTGCGATGTTCTCGTTCGGCCAGGCATCCAGCGGGAGGTTCCAGGGAAGGTCAAGTAGGGCTGGATCGGCAGTGGCCGATGTGATGTTGAGTGAACCGCTCATCCGTCGAGTTTACCGGTGTGCTCCGCAGTCGGGGAACGACAAAACGGCCGAACGGAGCATGCTCCGTCCGGCCGTTCGTTGACGAGCGGGTGCCTAGTCGGCGACTGCTCCACCGAGGCGCAGGCCGGTCTCGGCGTCGAAAACGTGCATGTGGTGCGGCGTCGGGGTGAGGTAAACGGTGTCGCCGGCGGACGAGTGAGAACGGCCATCGACGCGAGCGACGATATCGGTGCGCTTGCCCTCGACCGTGGAGTGGCCGTAGAGGTAACCGTCGGCGCCGAGCTCCTCGACCAGGTCGACGGCAACTTCGAGGCCCTCGCCATGCGTGGTGGACAGGTGGATGTCCTCGGGGCGAACGCCGATCGTGACCTTCTTGCCGGTGGAGCCGGCCAGGGTCTCGCGGGGCACGGGGATCGTTGCGGTGCCGAATTTGACGCCACCGTCGACGGTGTCGGCCAGGAACAGGTTCATGGCCGGGCTGCCGATGAAGCCGGCAACGAAGACGTTGTTCGGCTTCGAATACAGGTCGCGAGGCGTGCCGACCTGCTGGAGCACGCCATCCTTGAGGACCGCGATGCGATCGCCCATGGTGAGGGCTTCGGTCTGGTCGTGGGTCACGTAGACCGTCGTGACGCCGAGGCGGCGCTGGAGCGAAGCGATCTGGGTGCGGGTCTGCACGCGCAGCTTGGCGTCGAGGTTCGACAGAGGCTCGTCCATCAGGAACACCTGGGGCTGACGCACGATCGCACGGCCCATGGCGACGCGCTGACGCTGGCCACCGGAGAGTGCTTTCGGCTTGCGGCTCAGGTACGGCTCGAGGTCGAGCAGCTTGGCGGCCTCGAGAACGCGGGCGGCGCGCTCATCCTTGTTGACGCCGGCGATCTTGAGCGCGAAGCCCATGTTCTCGGCGACCGTCATGTGGGGGTACAGAGCGTAGTTCTGGAAGACCATGGCGATGTCGCGGTCTTTTGGCGGGACATCCGTCACGTTGCGCTCACCGATGAAGATGTTGCCGTCGTTGACTTCTTCAAGGCCGGCGAGCATGCGCAGGGACGTGGACTTGCCGCAGCCGGACGGGCCGACCAGCACGAGAAACTCGCCGTCGGCAACCGACAGGTCGAGCTTGTCAACGGCGGGAATAGAGGAACCCGGATACAGGCGGGTCGCCTTGTCGAACGTGACTGAAGCCATGGTTGATTACTCCTTCACCGGCAGGTACGTGCCGGACGATCCGTTGTGATGGGTTACTACGCCTGCCACACGTCATGTGCCACAGGTCAACTTTCTAAGTATGTCATGTCGGGGGATCGCGGCGACGGCGGGAATTCTGCGGCGGAGCCCGCCTACAGGCCTCGTCTGGACGTTTCCCAGAAAGGGGACCTACTATTTGGGAGGCATTCGCAAATGGCTTGCCTCTGCACTAACTACTCGGAGCGAGCATTCATGACTATTGGCGGATCGGGCGACAGCCGTCCCTCTAAGAATCAGCGACGTGACGCGGTGCGCACCAAGGCCAAGCGGATCCGCGAGGAGCAGAAGAAGAAGGACCGCCGTTACCGGGTCGCCTTGCGCAGCGGAATCGCCGTCGCCGGCGTCGCCATTGCCGCGGTCATCGTCGTGGTCATCATCAACTCGATTCCCCCGGTCGGCCCCGGTCCGGCGAACATGGCCAGTGACGGCGTGCTGATCTCCGAGGGGATGACCCCGGTCACGACCTCCGCGCTCCAGCCCGAGGCCAAGCCGATACCGTCCAAGCCGGATGCGACCGGCACGGTCGCCGACATTCGCGTCTACGCCGACTACCTCTGCCCGTTCTGCAGCGAGTTCGATGCCGCCAACAGTGACCAGATCAGCCAATGGGTCACGTCGGGTGCCGCGACCGTGGAGATCCACCCGGTTTCGATCCTGACCCACAAGTCCTCCGGCACGAAATACTCGCTTCGGGCTGCGAACGCCGCCGCATGTGTGGCCAATTACGCCCCCGCAAACTTCTACGACTTCAACGCCATCCTGTTCCAGGAACAGCCCAAGGAGGGCACTGCCGGTCACGACGACGCGGCCATCAAGGGCCTCGTGAAGGACGCCGGCGTGAGCGACCGGGTGTCGCAGATCAACGCGTGCATTGACGATACGACCTTCAAATCGTGGGTCATCGCATCCACCGACCGGGCTCTGTCCGGTCCGTTGCCGAACACCGAGGTCGAGGCCATCACCGGCACACCCACCGTGCTCGTCAACGGAAAGCAGTACGTCGGCGCACTCGACGACCCGAGGGAGTTCGCGGCCTTCGTGCTACAGGCGGCCGGTGCGACCTACTCCACCTCGACGCCGACCCCCGAGCCGGCACCGGCAGGGTAGTCGCCCCGCTTCGATGGCGGCACAGCACGGGTTCGTCATTTAGGATAATTAGTCAAGGCGTCAATCGCCTCATGCCGGCCTGGCGCAATTGGTAGCGCACCACTCTTGTAAAGTGGGGGTTACGGGTTCAAGTCCCGTGGCCGGCCCTGTTCTCTCATCGCTTCAGATCGTGATTCTCTCGGTGACGGTTTCCTCGAGGGCGCTGAGAAAATCCGTCGGATCGATCGGCGAGCGCACGCCCGGTTTTGCATCGGCCGGAATGCCCCCGACGTACAGCCAGCCGAGCAATTCTTCCGAGGCCGCGAGGCCGTGGGTTTCGTTCACCGGCTGCGTGCGGGCCAGGGCGCCGGAACGCCACATGACGCCCCAGCCCTGGGCGGCGAGGAGAAGGCTCAGCATGTGGGCGACACCGGCCGCGACGGCGTCCTGTTCCCAGACCGCCACCGTGTCGCTTTCGCGACGGCTCGCGACCACGGCGATCAGAAGTTCGGCGCGCAGCGGCTTAGCGGCCAGCCTGGCGGCTTCGGCGCCGTTCAGCCCGGCGGCCTCGACCATGGCCTCGCCCAGGCGGCGCCGGGCGTCACCGCGCAACTCGATCAGCCGCCACGGACGCAGAGCGCCATGGTCGGCGACACGGGCCGCGACAGCCACCAAAGGCAGCAGTTCCGCATGGCTCGGTGCCTGCCCGGTGACCTTGGAGTGGGAGCGTCGATGATTGACCGTATCAAGGAGGTCGGGCAACGCTTACTCGACCGGCTTGAAATTGAGCGAGATGGAGTTCATGCAGTACCGGTCGCCGGTGGGCGTTCCGAATCCGTCGTCGAAAACGTGGCCCAGGTGAGAGCCGCACTTAGCACAGCGCACCTCGGTGCGCACAACCCCGAGGGTGCGGTCTTCGAGGAGTTCAACGGCCTCGGGACGCACCGATTCGTAGAAGCTCGGCCAGCCGCAACCGGAGTCGAACTTCGTGCCGCTTTTGAACAGCTCGGCATTGCAAGCCCCGCAGGTGTAAATCCCGGAGCGGCCCTCATCGAGGAGCTCGCCGGCCCACGCCCGCTCGGTGGCGGCGCCGCGCAGTACGGCGTACTGCTCGGGGCTCAGCTCCGCGCGCCACTGCGCATCCGACTTCTCGACCTCGTAGTCCATGTTCCGTTCCTTCCTGCTCGACCCCGGAGAGGCCGAAATCTGTCCGTATCAACACTAAACTCGCCAGACCGCGGTGGTATTCCTCGATCAGGAGCCCGGCAGGATTTTCCACCTTGGACAGCACGGCCAACGGCCCAGCGAGTACGCAGGCATCGACAATTAGGATTGCAGAGATCGAGGGAGGTGGCACGTGGACGGAGCTCCCGGCTCGTCGACTCCCGCGGAGCCTGCCTCGGAGTCCTCCTCGCCGGCAGGCTTGTCCGCGCGCGACCGGTTGATCCTCGCCTTCGAGCGGCAGTGGTGGAAGCATGCCGGCGCCAAGGAACAGGCGATCCGGGCCGAGTTCGGCCTCTCGGCCGCCCGGTACTATCAACTACTGGGGGTTGTGATCGACTCGCCGCTGGCCCTGGCCCACGACCCGATGCTGGTGAAACGCCTGCAGCGGCTGCGCGACGCCCGGTCGCAGGCAAGGGGCCGCCGGTCGCTACAGTCCACCGATTGACTCCCTGACCTGCACCCTTCCCGTGTCTCATCACCACTACAAAGGATCTGACCAGCCTCACGATGCCGAATTCCTACGCTAAAGACCGCTTCGACCACTTCCCGCACTTCCTGGAGCGGGTGGGGGCCCACCGCGCGCCCGGCAAGAAAGGGCGCGGCTGGGTCGCAGTGTGGTGGTCTCTTGGCGCAACCGTGCTGCTGGTCGGAATCGGAGTCGTCGGCCTGGCCGTCCTGAACAACAACCTGAACTTCGAGTTGCCGGGCACGGCGACGACTGCTGACAGCACGGCCGAGCCGAGCGCCACTCCGAGTGACACTCCGGCGCCGGCGCCGGTGCCGACGCCGGCCGCGACCGTGGACCCTGACTCGACCGTGACCGTTTTAAACGGGACCGCCGGCGAGGGGATCGCCCGGTCCGTTGGCGATCTCCTCGAGGCGGAGGGCTGGACGATCGAAGAGCTGGACAACGCGAGCACGGAGGATGTGCAGACGACGACGGTTTACTACGCCGACGCGGCCCTGGAGGGAGCGGCCCGCGGAGTCGCGGAGTCACTGCCCGGCTCGGAGGTGCTGCTTTCAAGCGATTTCGCCGATTCCGCAGCGGACCTGACCGTTGTTGTCGGCGCCGACTACGAGCCGGCCGAATAGCCGTCGCCTATACGTCCGGCGCTCGCGCGTCAACCCCCTTTCGTTCTTCCGGAGCTTCCGTAAATTGGGCGTTGGTCCCTCATTTTGTTTGTCCGGGCGTTCTCGCAGGAGACGTATTCCATCGGTCGAATGCAATGGACGCAATCCTTGCGCCAGGCCCGGTACGGCCAGCGGGCGCGTGTCGACGAATTCACAGCAACAAGGAGTTATACATGGCGAACGGAACCGTCAAATGGTTCAACGCTGAAAAGGGTTTCGGCTTCATCACCGTCGATGGAGGTGGCCAGGACGTCTTCGTCCACTACTCGGCCATCGACATGCACGGCTACAAGGTTCTGGAAGAGGGACAGCACGTCATCTTCGAACTGGGTACAGGGGCAAAGGGGCCCCAGGCAGAAGCGGTTCGTCCGATCTGATCCAGCGGGGGATGTTCCAGCGGTCGACCGCAGGGTCGGGTCGCTCCCAGGCATGTGTGCGCGGCAGTGCAGCCGCGTTAGGGTTTGGGGCGTGACAACGAAAAGAGTGGTTCAAGCGCAGCGACGAAGTGCGGCACCGAGAATCCGGTCCATCCGGATGCTCGGGGTCGTCCTTCTGCCGCCCCTTCTGCTGGTCTCCGCATGCGCCAGTGACGCGCCGAAGCCGCCGGCAAGCTCGACCAGCACGCCCTGGAACTCCACCTTCGAGTCGGCCGCAGACCCGGCGGTCGCCCCATTGCGTGGCACGAGTGTGCCGGCCGGGAGCCTCCAGAACCCTGCCCTCTCGGTGAAGATCGACAACCACGAAGCGGCCAGGCCGCAGCTCTCTCTCGAGCGCGCCGACATCGTCTTCGAAGAACTGGTCGAGGGCGGGCTGACCCGTTATGTCGCGGTCTGGCATTCCGACGTGCCTGAACTCGTCGGGCCGGTGCGATCGATCCGACCCATGGACCCGGACATCATCGCGCCCTTCGGCGGAATCGCGGCTTATTCCGGCGGCCAACAGAAATTCATCGACCTGATGGACGCGACGGATGTCGTCAGCGCCGCTTTCGATACCGACGACACCGGCCTCTTCGCGCGTTCGGATGACCGGGAAGCCCCGCACAACGTCATCCTCCAGGCCTCAGCGCTCGTCGCGCGGAACGCCACCGTGCCGCCGCCGAACCAGCAATTTGCCTACTCCGCGACCGTGCAGGGATCGTCCGCGGCCGTCGACGGCGCGCCCGTCGCGGCGATCAACTCCACCTTCTCCACCGCCCGTTGGCCCGGCTGGACGTGGGATGCGGCCGGTGCTGCCTACCTGCGCTCGCAGGAGGGCGCACCTGACCTCGACGCCACCGGTGCGCAGCTGCGGGCGACCAACGTCCTGGTCCTGCGGGTCGCGATCGACGGCACCTACGGAGATGTTCCCACGACGACAATGATCGGTTCGGGGGAAGCCTGGGTGTCGGCCGGCGGCAAGTCCGTGCATGCGGTCTGGTCCAAGGCCGACCAGACCGCCCCCATCCGTCTCGTCGATGACTTCGGCGTGACGATTCGTCTCGCCGCCGGTAACACCTGGATCGAGCTGGTGCCGTCGGACCGAGGCACGGTTGTGCTGGTGCCGTAGCCGCGGCCGCGGCACCTTGCCGTTCACTTGCACTCTCGACCCCAGAGTGCCAGAATCTACTTGGCACTCTCTCTGTTTGAGTGCCAACCCATCACCGTTTTGGTAACGTCCGGGAGGGACGAGAAACACATATGGCAAAGATCATTGCTTTCAACGAAGAGGCCCGTCGCGGCCTTGAGCGTGGCCTGAACATCCTCGCTGACACTGTCAAGGTCACCCTCGGCCCGCGCGGACGTAACGTGGTGCTGGAAAAGAAGTGGGGCGCTCCCACGATCACCAACGATGGCGTGTCCATCGCCAAGGAGATCGAACTCGACGACCCGTACGAGAAGATCGGTGCCGAGCTCGTCAAGGAGGTCGCCAAGAAGACCGATGACGTCGCGGGCGACGGAACCACCACCGCCACCGTCCTGGCTCAGGCGCTCGTTCGTGAAGGCCTGCGCAACGTCGCGGCCGGAGCAGACCCGATCAGCCTCAAGCGTGGCATCGAGAAGGCCACGGCCGCCGTGATCGCTGAGCTCATCGCCAACGCCAAAGAGGTCGAGACCAAGGAAGAGATCGCGGCCACCGCTTCCATCTCCGCCGGTGACGCCGAAATCGGCGCCATCATCGCCGAGGCCATCGACAAGGTCGGCAAGGAGGGTGTTGTCACCGTCGAGGAGTCGAACACTCTCGGCACCGAGCTCGAGCTCACCGAGGGCATGCGCTTCGACAAGGGCTTCCTGTCCGCCTACTTCGTGACCGACCCCGACCGTCAGGAAGCGGTCTTCGAAGACCCCTACATCCTGATCGTCAACTCCAAGGTCTCCAACATCAAGGACCTGCTCCCCATCGTGGACAAGGTCATCCAGACCGGCAAGCAGCTCCTCATCATCGCCGAGGACGTCGACGGCGAGGCCTTGGCCACGCTCGTGGTGAACAAGATCCGCGGAATCTTCAAGTCGGTCGCCGTCAAGGCTCCCGGCTTCGGCGACCGTCGCAAGGCCCAGCTGCAGGACATCGCCATCCTCACCGGTGGACAGGTCATCAGCGAAGAGGTCGGTCTCAAGCTCGAGAACGTCACGCTTGACCTCCTCGGCAACGCGCGCAAGATCGTCATCACCAAGGACGAGACCACCATCGTCGAAGGCGCCGGAGACCCCGAAGCCATCGCCGGACGTGTCCAGCAGATCCGCAGCGAGATCGAAAACACCGACAGTGACTACGACCGCGAGAAGCTCCAGGAGCGTCTCGCCAAGCTCGCTGGCGGAGTCGCAGTCATCAAGGCCGGCGCCGCGACGGAGGTTGAGCTCAAGGAGCGCAAGCACCGCATCGAGGATGCCGTCCGCAACGCGAAGGCTGCCGTCGAAGAGGGCATCGTCGCCGGTGGTGGCGTTGCGCTGATCCAGGCCGGCAAGACCGCGTTCGAGAAGCTCGAGCTGGTCGGCGACGAGGCAACGGGAGCGAACATCGTCAAGGTTGCCATCGACGCTCCACTCAAGCAGATCGCCCTCAACGCCGGCATGGAGCCGGGCGTTGTCGCCGACAAGGTGCGCAACCTGCCGATCGGTTGGGGCCTCAACGCCGCGACCGGTGAGTACGTCGACATGCTCGCGGCCGGAATCAATGACCCGGTGAAGGTCACCCGTTCCGCGCTGCTGAACGCAGCGTCGATCGCCGGACTGTTCCTCACCACCGAGGCCGTAGTCGCCGACAAGCCGGAGAAGAACGCTGCTCCGGCCGGCGACCAGGGCGGTGGAATGGACTTCTAAGTCCACACCGCTTCACCGCTTCACAACACAGGGCGCCTCCGCCGGGAGGCGCCCTGTGTCGTTTATGCAGTCCTCGCTAAAACAGGCGTCGCTAAAACAGGCGTCGCTAAAACAGGCGTCGCTAAAACAGGCCTCGCTAAAACAGGCCTCGCTAAAACAGGCCTCGCTAAAACAGGCGTCGGCAAAACAGATGTCGTCAAAACAGGCGTCGCCAATGCGCAGGCCGTCGCGGCTAACGCAGGAAGAGGCGCGCGTTGGCCTGCTCGATCTCGGCGTACTGCTGGCCGGCTTGGTTCAGGGCCAGATTCAATCCCTCCGCGCTCTGGGCCACCTGCTGTTGGGTGGCACGCCAGTCCGAGACCGCCGCCTGGAACGCGGTGGCGGCCTGGCCCGTCCACGAGCCCTCCAGCGCGGTCAGCTGGGCGATGAGCCCGGCGACCTCGCCCTGGATGCGCCCGATCGTGGCGCGCGCCACGGAGGTGGTGTGGAGCACTGCTTCGCTGTCGACCTGATAGCGGGTCATGGGGGTCCTTTCGGCAGGGGAAGATACCGATCAGACTACGGAGCCGCCTGCAGCCGTTCCCGTTGGCTGCCGTTGTGCCATGGCAAATCATCCTCCCGGACCGCGGGGGAGGAACCGCGGGGGTTTGACGCCGCGGCACGCGCTACGACGTGATGACGGGGGCGACGCGCTGGGGCGCGCTCGGAGAACAGGCCAGTGGGAACCAGACCCGGAACGTTGCGCCGCCGCCGGGGGTGTCCACGACCTGGACGGTGCCGTTGTGGCTGGCGACGATCGAGGCGACGATCGCCAGGCCGAGCCCGCTGCCGCCGGTCTCCCGTGCACGGGAGGTGTCCGCACGCCAGAAGCGCTGGAAGATCTTCTCCCTGATCTGCGGCGGGATACCCTCACCATGGTCGATGACGGCGATGGAGGCGCGCTGGTTTCGGCGGTCGACTGCGACCTCGAGCTCGACCGGGCTGTCCGTCGGGCTGAAGCGTAGCGCGTTGCCCATCAGGTTCGTGATGATCTGGCGGATCTTGTTCTCCTCGGCCATCACCACGGCCTGCACGGTGCCGGGCTCGGTCACCGGAGTCTGTTCCGGAGCCGGCGGCGCAACATCCGCTTTGCGTGGTTTGCGGGTGCGCAGCCGCGCGAGGGTTGCCCCGGCGAAAGAGACGGATCCGCCCGCCGGTTGGTTCGGCTCGTCGGGCTTCGAACCTGGTGCGGCAGCGGAGGGGACTTCTCCCGTTGAGTGAGCGAGGTCGATGGCGGGGCGTTCGGTGCTGTCCTCGATCTCGGCGGGGATCGGCGTGACGACGGTGATGGTGCGACCGGGGGAGGAGGCCATGGCGTCGAGGGCCGCGTCACGGGCGAGCGGCATCAGGTCGACCGGCGCGAGGGCAAGCGGCTTTGTCTCGTCGAGCCGGGCCAGCTCGAGCAGGTCTTCGACGAGGCCGCCCATGCGGATCGCTTCTTTCTCAATGCGCTCCATGGCCAGTGCGATTTCTTCCGGGGCCTGCAAGGCACCCATTCGGTAGAGCTCGGCGTAGCCGCGCACCGAGACGAGGGGAGTGCGCAACTCGTGGCTGGCGTCGCCGACGAAGCGGCGCATCTGGTCGATGGTGCGGGCGCGGTCCTTGAACAGGCGGTCGATGCGGCTCAGCATGGTGTTGAGCGATCGGTTGAGGCGCCCGACCTCGGTGTTGGGCGTGGCGCCGCCGAGCCGCTGGCTGAAGTCGCCATCGGCGATGGCCGCGGCCGTGCGCTCCACCTCTCGCAGCGGTGCAAAGGTGGTGGTCACCAGCAGCCGGGTGAGCAGGGCGCCCACCAGCACGACCCCGAGCCCGAACCCCAAGAAAATGGTGAGGTAGGTGGCCATGGTGTTCTCGGTCGGCCTCAACGAGACCGCCATGACCAGCGTGCCCAAGGTTCCCTGAGGCGAGATCACGAGCGGCACGGCGACCGCCAAGAACTCGGTGTCGTGTGCCGAGTCCACCAGAGTCATCGTCTTGCCGTCGAGCTCCATCACGGTCTGCAGGTCGAGCGGTGCGGTCAGGATCGGCAGCTCACTGCGGGGGACATCCCGCCAGGTGTGGTCCTCGAGGCTGCCGTGCTCGTCATACAGGGCGACGTAGTAGTCCGAAGAGACCACGGCTGTAGTGCCCTGGCCGAGAGCCGCCGCCGAATAGCTGTTCGAGGCGGACTGGGCGTCGATCTGCAGCTGCGAATCGACCTGCTGGACCACGTATTGGCGAAGCATGGCCATCGTGCCGATGCCGGAGACGAGCAGGCCGAGCGTCAGCATCAGGACCGTGACACCCGTGATTTTGGAACGCAGGGAAATGCGGCTCCACCGCTCCATAAGTGACTGATGCATAGGAAACCAGTGTATGAGCGCAGCCTGTGTCTACGCCTTGGCGGCCTTGAGCATGTAGCCGAAGCCGCGCTTGGTCTGGATGAGGGGTTCGGTCGAGTGCGCGTCCACCTTGCGGCGGAGGTAAGAAATGTAGGACTCGACGATGCCGGCGTCACCGTTGAAGTCGTACTCCCAGACATGGTCCAGGATCTGAGCCTTCGACAGGACCCGATTCGGGTTCAGCATGAGGTAGCGCAGAAGCTTGAACTCGGTCGGACTGAGTTCGATGGGGGCGTCGCCGACCAGGACCTCGTGGGTGTCCTGGTCCATGGTGAGTTCGCCGGCGCGGATGATCGCGTCTTCGTCGGCCTGCATGGTCCGGCGCAGGATGGCCTTGATCCGGGCCACAATCTCGTCGAGACTGAACGGCTTGGTGACGTAGTCGTCGCCGCCGACCGTCAGGCCGGTGATCTTGTCTTCGGTGTCGTCCTTCGCCGTGAGGAAGAGGATCGGGGCCGTGTAGCCGGCGGACCGCAGGCGCTTGGTCACTCCGAAACCGTTCATGTCCGGCAGCATGACGTCAAGGATGATGAGGTCGGGTTCTTCCTCGAGGACGGCGGAGATCGCCTGCGCGCCGTTTCCGACGGCTCGCACGGCGAATCCGGCGAAACGCAGGCTGGTGGTGAGGAGATCCCGGATATTGGGTTCGTCGTCGACAATAAGGATGCGTGGGCCGTCAGTCATGAGTTTATTATCTGCGCGTTAGCTGAAGGTTCACTGAAAATGCCCGGTATGCGCGCTGGCGAGTAGATTGGTGATCAAACCAGACGGCCGCGGCGTGGGGAGACCAGAATGACTGTTCCGACTTTTGCGATTGTGGGGGCCGGCTTGGCCGGGGCCAGAGCGGCCGAGGCCATCCGTTCCGAGGGGTTCGACGGGAGCATCGTGTTGCTGGCCGGGGAGACTGAGTACCCCTACGTGCGGCCGCCCCTCTCCAAGGACTACCTGGCCGGGCGGGCCGCCCGGGACACGATCGACGTGCACCCGGCACCGTGGTACGACGAGCGGGGCATCGACGTGCGGCTGGGTGCCCGGGTGACCGGGCTGGCGCTCGACACTCACGAGCTGACCCTGCGGGAGGGCAAATCCGTGCGCTACGACAGATTGCTCCTCGCGACGGGGGCGTCGTCACGGCGCTTTCCCGGCCCGGGCGCAGACCTGGCCGGGGTGTACCATCTGCGCACGGTCGGCGAGTCGCAGGCGCTCCGAGCCGAGCTGGAGCCGGGAAACCGCCGGGTCGTGATCGTCGGGGCCGGCTGGATCGGTCTCGAAGTCGCCGCGGCCGCCCGCGGTTACGGCAACACCGTCACGGTGCTCGGGCGGGACGGCGTGCCGCTGGCCCCGGTGATCGGCGACGAGGTCGGGTCGGTGTTCGCGGAGCTGCACCGCGTGAACGGGGTGGATCTGCGGATGGAAACTCAGGCCGACCGACTGATCGGGACGCAGGGGAGGGTCACCGGAGTGGGACTCCCCGGCGGCGAGGTCGTTTCGGCCGATGTCGTCGTCATCGGCATCGGCGCGGTGCCGAACACGGACCTGGCCCGGGACGCGGGCCTGGCCGTCGACGACGGCATCGTCGTCGACGCGGCGTTCCGGTCCATCGACCCGGACGTCTACGCGGTGGGTGACGTCGCCACGGTCTTCCACCCCGTGCTGCGGCACCATCTGCGCGTCGAGCACTGGGACAACGCCGAGCGGGCCGGCGCCGCGGCCGGCCGCTCGATGCTTGACCAGGCGGTCAGCTACGACGCGATCCCGTACTTCTACACCGACCAGTTCGACCTCGGGATGGAATACTCGGGGTACGGCGCACTTGCCCGGGATGCGGAGGTCGTGTTTCGCGGTGACCCGGCGAGGCGGGAATTCATTGCGTTCTGGGTGTTGGACGGCAGGGTCGTCGCCGGCATGAACGTCAACGTGTGGGACGTCAACGAGACGGTGCAGCGCTTCATCCGGACGGAGGTGCGGGTCGACACGACCCGGCTTGCGGATGAGAGCATTGAACTGGACGAACTTCTCGCCGGAGCACCCGACTGAAGGACCTGACATGGACAACGCGACCACTCGACTTGGCCCGGCGCTGCCCGACCTGATCCATCCACGGCGACTGATCGGGGAGAGACTGTTCGATTTTTCCCGTGAGGTGGCCGTGATGGCCATCGTCAACCGCACGCCGGATTCCTTCTACGACAAGGGGGCGACCTTCGCTCTTGACGAGGCCGTCACGGCCGCCCGGCGCGCCATCCTGGACGGCGCCGACTGGGTCGACATCGGCGGGGCGAGATTCGCGCCCGGCCCGTCCATTCCGATCGAGGAGGAGATCGACCGGGTCGTCCCGGTGGTCGAGGCCCTGCGCGGCTCGGGCGTCGTCATCTCCGTCGACACCTTTCATCCCGCCGTGGCGCGCGCCAGCCTGGCCGCCGGCGCCCACGTGATCAACGACACCACCGGGGTGCACGACCCGGCCATGGCTGACGTCGTCGCGGACAGCGACGCGACGCTGGTGATCACCCACAGCCTCGCGCCGCCGCGCACACCGTGGCCGGGGCCCACCTACGGCGACGTGGTGCACGAGGTCGCAACCTTCTTGGATGAACGGATCGAGCTGGCCCGGAGTCGCGGCGTCCCGGCATCCCGCATCATCGTCGACCCCGGGCACGACCTGAACAAGAACACCTACCACTCGCTCGAGCTGACCCGGAGGCTCGGCGAGATCACCGCCCTCGGCTACCCCACTCTGGTCGCAGTCTCGAACAAGGACTTCATCGGGGAGACGCTGAACCGTGAGCGGGGCGACCGGATCGCGGGATCGCTCGCCGCCGCCGTCTACAGCATCCTGCAGGGCGCCCGGATCGTGCGGATGCACAACGTCGTCGCCGCGGTCGACGCCGTGCGGATGACCGAGGCGATCCTGGGCTTCCGCGAACCGGCGTACGTGCGCCACAACCTGGTCTGACGATGCTGGATCGTGACGAGCTGATCATCCGTTACCGGGTGCCTGACCGCACTCTGCCGCACCTTCGAGTGAATTTTATCGCCAGCCTCGACGGCGCCGCCACCCGGGAGGGTGTGAGCGGCGGGCTCGGGAACGCCGACGACAGGCTCGTCTTCGATACCCTTCGGATGCTCGCTGACGTGATCGTGGTCGGTGCGGGCACGGTGCGCGCCGAGGGGTACGTCGGCATCCGTCAGGGCCCCGCGGATGCCGCGTGGCGGGTCCGGCACGGACTTCCGGCGCAGCTGCCCGTCGCCATCGTGTCCTCACGGCTGGACCTCGAGCCGAGCCACTCGCTGTTCGCGGACGCCGCCGTGCGGCCGCTGGTCGTGACGCACGCGGCGTCACCGCTGCGGCGACGCGCGGAGCTCGCAGAGGTGGCGGACGTGCTGGTCTGCGGGGAGGACGTCGTGGACCCGCGGCTGATGCGGGCGGAGCTGGCTCGGCGCGGTCTGGCGCAGATACTCTGCGAGGGTGGGCCGAACCTGTTCGGTGCGCTGATCGACGCCGACTGCGTCGATGAGCTGTGCCTCACCGTCAGCCCCGTGCTCGAGGGCGGCCCGGCCGGACGGATCTCCGCCGGTCCCGCCGCCATCACCCGGGAGATGTCCCTGCTGCACGTGCTGACCGCCGGGGACATGCTGTTCCTGCGCTATGCCCGCCGGAAGGCTTCCTCTCCGACCGCCTGACCGGCCGTTTCACCGCCGGTCAGACGGAGACGACCTGCGCGTCCAGATTCTGCGAGTCAAGGATCGTGTAGCTATAGCCCTGCTCGGCGAGGAAGCGCTGGCGGTTCTGGGCGAAGTCCTGGTCGACGGTGTCGCGGGCCACCAGCGTGTAGAAGTTCGCGGACAGACCGGACTCCTTCGGCCGCAGAAGCCGGCCGAGGCGCTGCGCCTCCTCCTGGCGTGAGCCGAAGGAACCCGAAACCTGGATGGCGACGGTGGCCTCCGGCAGGTCGACCGAGAAATTCGCGACCTTTGACACCACGAGCAGGTTCTCCTCGCCGACTCGGAAGGCCTGGTAGAGGCGCTCGCGCTCGTCGACAGGGGTCGCACCGGTGAGCTTGGGGGCATTCAGGGCCTCGGCGAGCTCGTCGATCTGGTCGAGGTACTGTCCGATCACGAGGATGCGTTCTCCGGGGTGCTTGGCTACCAGGCGCTTGACGACGTCGAGCTTCGCGGGTGCGGTCGCGGCCATCCGGTAGCGCTCGTCGTCGGCGGCGGCGGCATAGCTGAGTCGCTCGGACTGGGGCAGGTCGATGCGCACCTCGAAGCAGGAGGCTGGGGAGATGAAGCCCTGGGCCTCGATCTCCTTCCAGGGCGCGTCGAACCGCTTCGGGCCGATCAGGCTGAATACGTCGCCCTCGCGGCCGTCCTCGCGCACCAGGGTGGCGGTGAGGCCGAGGCGGCGGCGGGCCTGCAACTCCGCGGTCAGCTTGAACACGGGGGCCGGCAGCAGGTGCACCTCGTCGTAGATGACGAGGCCCCAGTCCATGGCGTCGAGTAGCTCGAGGTGCGCGTATTCGCCCTTCCGTTTGGCGGTGAGGATCTGGTAGGTCGCGATCGTGACCGGCTTGACCTCCTTGACCTGCCCGGAGTACTCGCCGATCTCGTCGGCGGTGAGGGTCGTGCGCTTCTGCAGTTCGTCGCGCCACTGACGGGCGGAGACCGTGTTGGTGACGAGGATGAGCGTGTTGGTCTTGGCGGTGGCCATGGCCCCGGCGCCGACCAGCGTCTTTCCGGCCCCGCAGGGCAGCACGACCACGCCGGAGCCGCCGTCGAAGAAGCTGGAGACGGCCTTGTTCTGGTAGTCCCGGAGCGCCCAACCGTCTTCCAAAAGACCGATCGGATGCGGCGTTCCCGGCGTGTAGCCGGCGAGGTCCTCGGCCGGCCAGCCCAGTTTCACCAGTTCCTGTTTGAGCTGGCCGCGCGCCCACGGCTCGACCAGGAACGAGTCCGGCGACGGATGCCCGATCAGGAGGGGCGCGATGCGCCGGGCCCCGGCGATCTCGGTGAGCACGGCCTGGTCGTTGCTCTGCAGGATGAGCTGACCCTCGGTGTCACGTTCGATGATGAGCCGGCCATACCGGCCGACCGTCTCGGTGATGTCCACGCTGACGGTCTGCGGGATGGCGAACTTCGAGTACTTTTCGAGCGTGGCCAGCATGTTGGAGGCGTCGTGCCCCGCGGCGCGGGCATTCCACAGCCCCAGCCGGGTGATGCGGTAGGTGTGGATGTGCTCGGGGGCACGCTCCAACTCGGCGAACACGGCCAGGTCGTGGCGCGCATCCTCGGCAAGAGGGTGGGCGACTTCGAGCAAAACCGTACGGTCACTTTGGACGATCAGAGGGCCATCAGACATAGCCGTTAATCCTACGCCCGGTCAGCGTGAAGGCCCGCACCTACGGCGCCGGCGTGATGCTGATAATGCTGGACAGAGGCAGCGTGCGTTCGATGTCGGCGCGACGGTCTCGGGCCCGGAAACGCCCGCCGCCCACACTGGCCGGCTCGAGCAGATAGTCGACCACCACACCGCCGGGCATGGCGATGCTGACGACGACGGTCTGCTTCGCCTTGATTGCCAGGTCGAGCTGGCGGGCGAGCCAGGCATCCGCTGCCTGGCCCTCGCCGCCATCGGCGGCACGCAGCCTCTCGACCAGGGTGACGGCCGGATCCGGGGCGTCCACCGGCACGACCCGAGCGAGCTGGTGGCGGCGCAGGTGCACGATCTCATGGGTGGCGTCCTCCGCGGCGACGGGGTAGCGCGCATCGCTGAGCGCCCAGAAGACCACGTCGGAGGGGAACCGGCTGGTCAGTCGGCTGCCCTCGGCAGGCACAAGGCCGAGGGAGGCGAGCGTCTGGTCCACGGCGATGGTGCTCAGCAGGGCCGCGTCGTCGGACTGGACATAGGCCTGGGCCGGGGACTCCATCGGGTCCGTCGGGCCGACGCGCACGCGCCCGTAGCGGGCGGCGGATTCCCGGATCAAGTAGTCGACGGGCTGTGGGATGCCGGTCAGGGAGACCGTGCGCAGGAAATCGAGCAGTGACTCCGCGCTTTCGCCGGCCGCCAGGGCGCGGTTCACGGAGTTGGCGGTGATGCGGTAGCTCAGGGCGAGTTCCCGGCTCTCCACGTCGGCGAGCCCCCGCAGGCGGCTGTCGATCGAGGGGGCGAGCGGTCCGGGGGACACGATCGACAGGTCGTTCTGCAGGTACACCGCGCCGCCGGTCGCCGGCAGCGCGGCCGCCATGGTGGCGACGGCCGCCTCGAGGTCACCGGCCAGCACCGATGCACCGGCCGGGCTGGTGGTCTGGTGGGCGGTGATGCCGATCAGTTCGGCGTCCTCGGCGAACTCGGTGACCCGGTCGTCCATCCACTGGCCGCCGGCCGGGTAGAGCCAGGCCACGAAGCTGCGCAGCACGTCGCCCCAGGACACGCCGGGCCGGCGGGCGAGTATCCCGCGCACATCCGGCGGCAGGGCCGCATGCCAGGCGTCGGCCAGGGTTGCCCAGCGGCGGGCGGTGCTCTCGAGCAGCCAGGCCTCGCCGGCTTCGGTTTCATTCCAGTAGCCGTCGGAATGGGCGATGAGTTCGGCTCGGGCCGCGGTCGCGACGAAGGAGGGCACGAATTCGAGTTCGACCCCCATCACGGCGGCCAGACGCTTGGTGTCGGGCAGGCCGAGCCCGCCCCGGCTGAGCTCCCTGGCCGGCTCGCGGGCGAGCTCGGTGACCAGTTCGGCGATGGAGGACACCGCGGCGAAGGCACGCTCCGCCGCGAGACGGTCTGTGAAGCGGGTATCGGTGGTGTCGACACTGGCCAGCGCCGCGGGTGCTGGCGTCGAAGCCAGCTCGAGCGCGGTCGGCAGGCCCAGGTCCGGCCAGGTCAGCAGTTGCGCGGCCACCGCCGGGTAGGAACTGAACCGCCCGTCGGTCAGGCGCGCGAGCATGAGGGAGTCCAATTCGGCGGCACGGCCGGCGACCTCGGCCACGTCGACGGGCGAACCTGCCAGTTCGGACAGGCGCTCGGCGAGGTCGAACAGCGACGGCGCGGCAGCCGTGCCGACCTCGGTTCCCTGGCTGAGCTCACCGGCGACGGCGAGAACGGCGAGGGTGGCCCGATCGAGCCGTGCCAGCACCCGTTGGATTGCGGTTGGTTCGAGGAGAGCCTCGGCCAGGTCGAAGAAATCACGGATGCCCGTGGCCGAGACCATGCGGATGTCGATCGTGCGACGCAACGTTGCGTCATCCAGCGCCCGAAGGCGCGAAGCGAGTGTGAGCATTGCTACTCCTTATTCTGTCGTGCCTCACGAGCGCGACGCATGCCGGACATCACCATGAGGACGATGATCAGCACGAATCCGAGAGGCAATCCAAACAGCGGCAAAGCAAGCACCGCCGGCCAGACCCCCTGGCCGAAACCGTTGTCCGCCCCGGCCCCGGCCGCTGTGCCGAGGATGACGGCAAGGAACGCGAGGATGGACAGACCCACCACACCCGCAACCATGTAAGCAAGGATGCGTTCGAGCCGGCTCGCGGCGGGTGGAATTTGATTGGTCACAGACTCAAGGATACGGGGCGGGAACCGGTCCGACCGAATAGGCTGGGGGTGGTTGGCGCGCAATCCGCGCGCCCGGAATCCAGCGAGGTCCAGATGCCCACCGGCAAGGTCAAGTTCTACGACGAGGAGAAAGGTTTCGGCTTCATCACCTCTGATGACGGCCACGAGGTCTTTCTCCACGCTTCTGCACTGCCCGCCGGAGTCACGGTCAAGGCAGGAACGAAGCTTGAATTCGGCATCGCCGACGGCAAGCGGGGCGCTCAGGCGCTGTCCATTCGCGTTCTCGAGGCACCGCCGAGCCTGGTCAAACTCAGCCGCAAGCCGGCTGACGACATGGCCGTCATTGTCGAGGACCTGGTGAAACTCCTCGACGGCATCGGAGCGAGCCTGCGTCGCGGCCGCTACCCCGACAAAACCCACAGCCACAAGATCGCGGCCATGCTGCGCAAGGTCGCGGAGGAACTCGATGCCTGAGGCCGCTGCCGACGAGCGCCTGCTGTCCGCGGTCGACCAGGCGCGCACCGCGCTGCTGGAGATCACGCCGGCCGACAGCATCGGCGAACCCCTCGGCCACCTTGTCGAAGGCGAGCATGTGCTCTCGCTGCTGTTCGACTGCAACCTGTCCGGCTACCCGGGCTGGCGTTGGACGGTCACCCTCGCCCGGGTGGACAAGAGCTCCGAGCCGTCGGTTCTGGAAGCCGAGCTCACGCCGGGCGACGACGCCCTGATCGCGCCGGAGTGGGTGCCGTGGTCTGACCGCCTGGCCGACTACCGCACGGCCCAGGAACTGGCTGCGGCCGTGGCCGACGCCGAGGCGTTGGGCGATGATGACGAATCGGACGACGACGACGAATCTGACGACGAGGACGAATCTGACGACGACGACGATGACGGCGACGACGGCGACGAGTCAGACGACGACGAAGACCGCGGCGAAGATGTGCTTGACGGGATCGACTTCGGTGCGGCCCTAACGGCGCCGGAACCGTACCCAGGCAATCCCGAGCAGGCCGAGGCCGAGGCCGATGAGGGCAGCCCAGAGCCACCAGCCCACCCCGGCGGCGGCGAGTTCGTCCCGGAAGACGAGCGCGAGCGCGAGCGCCACTAGCCAGCCGGCGGAGCCCGCAAGGAAAGCCTTGCGGGAATTCGTTCGAGCCGGCAGCGGGTCTGGCCGACGCTCACTGTCTCTCAGCCAGAGCCGCATGTCGAGGCCTACTTGCCCAGGTTCTGCACCACGAACTCGATCGAGCGGACGAGCTGGCGCACGTCTCCGGGCTCGATCGCGGTGAAGGTGGCAACCCGCAACTGGTTGCGGCCGAGCTTGCGGTAGGGCTCGGTGTCGGAGATCCCGTTGGCGCGCAGGGTCTTGGCGATGGCGGCGGCATCGATCGCGTCGTCGAAGTCGATCGTCGCGACCACCTGTGACCGGTGCTCCGGGTCGGTGACATACGGCGTCGCGAACGGCACGCTCTCGGCCCAGTCGTAGAGAACGGATGACGATTCAAGGGTGCGCGCGGACGCCCACGCCAGGCCGCCGCTTCCGTTGATCCAGTCGAGCTGGTTCTCGATCAAAAGAAGCGTGGCCACGGCCGGAGTGTTCAGAGTCTGGTTGAGGCGCGAGTTGTCGATCGCGTTCTTCAGGCTGAGGAACTCGGGAATGTAGCGCCCGCTCGCGGCGATCTGCTCGACGCGCTCGATCGCGGCGGGGGAGAAGAGCGCCATCCACAGGCCTCCGTCGGAGGCGAGGTTTTTCTGCGGCGCGAAGTAGTAGACATCCGCCTGGTCGGCCTCGTAGTCGATACCGGCCGCCGCGCTGGTGGCGTCGATCACCGTCAGGGCGTTGGGGTCGGCAACCACGCGGGTGACCGGAGCCATGACGCCGGTCGAGGTCTCGTTCTGGGGCCAGGCGTAGACGTCGACACCCTCGGTCACGACGAACTCGCTGCGCGATCCGGCCGGGGCCTTGACCACGTCGGGCGCTTCGAGGAACGGAGCGGCCGCGGCCGCGGCGAACTTGCCGCCGAACTCGCCGAAGACGAGGTTCTGGCTGCGGCGGAGAATAAGGGAGAACGCGGCGGCGTCCCAGAACGCGGTGGACCCGCCGTTGCCGATAATGACTTCATAACCGGCAGGGGCGCGAAGGAGGTCCGCGAGGCCGGTGCGCACGCGACCGACCAAGTTCTTGACGGGTGCCTGGCGATGGGAGGTGCCCATCACGCTCGCGCTGAACTCTAAGAGGTGTTCGAGTTGTCCTTTTCGAACTTTCGACGGGCCGCAGCCAAATCGTCCATCATCGGGCAGAAGTTCCGTGGGAATTATCAGGTTCGACATAGGGCGATTCTAACGGCCGCTCTCGCGGCGATAAGGTTGGGCAGTACGCACCGAGCCGAGAGGAACGCTGGGCATGACGGATCTCATCGACACCACCGAAATGTACCTCCGCACGATTCTCGATCTCGAAGAGGAGCACATCGTTCCCCTCCGAGCACGCATCTCGGAACGCCTCGGGCACTCCGGGCCGACCGTGTCGCAGACCGTGGCCCGGATGGAACGGGATGGCCTCGTAGTCGTCTCCGGCGACCGGCACCTCGAGCTCACCGTCGACGGACGCAGCAAGGCCGTGCATGTGATGCGCAAACATCGGCTTGCGGAACGCCTGCTCAGCGACGTAATCGGGCTCGAATGGGAATTCGTCCACGACGAAGCATGCCGCTGGGAGCATGTGATGAGTGAGCGGGTGGAGCGCAAAATCCTGGAGATGCTCGATCACCCGACCGAGTCTCCGTATGGCAACCCCATCCCCGGCCTCGATGAGCTGGGGGATTCGCCGGCCGTCGCGTTCATGGCCGGGGTGACGAGCCTCGTCGACCTGGTCGCCGGATCTGCCGGTCCGGTCACCGCCGTGGTGCGCCGTCTGGGCGAACCCGTTCAGGTCGACCCCGAGCTCCTGGCCCAGCTGAAAAACTCCGGTGTGCTCCCCGGGGCCACGGGGGTTTTCTCCGCCGTGGGCTCCTATGTGCTCGTGCAGGTGCATGGGTTCGAGGACGGACTGGAACTGCCCAACGAGGTCGCCGGCCACATCTTCGTCGCCACGCCGGCAGCGGTCGCCTAGCCATTCGGCGGTCACCGCCTGCCCCGTCACCATTGATCACTCGCCCCACAATTTTGTTATCAATATGTTAGAAAAAGTAGCCTGCGGCGTGACAAACGGATGAGCGTCAGTTAGCTTGGAGTCGTCCACAGTCCAGATTCCGGTCGACGGACACGGATCAAGACGCCTTTCTTGCCCGTCTCTTGATTCGTTCCTTACACACGCGACGAGCGCAGTGGACGGGGCAACTACCTAGTGTTGTCGAGGCGTCGGAGGTAATCACTTTGGCCGCATTAGGTAAGAAGATCTTCCGTCGAGCCCCGAACTCGGTAGCCACCACCGGATCCATCACCCGCCCTCCCATCACCCGCGCTTCCATCACCAACGACAATGAACACGCGGAGCTCAGCCACTATCGGGCCGCCAGCCCCCGTTCCGGCCGGCGGTCACGCCGCCGAGGCGCCGTGGCGAACATCGTGTTCATGACTCTCGCCGGCGGCCTCGTCGCGACCATGGCCATCCCGGCCTATGCGTTCGCGCCGACCGAAAAGGAGTACGCGTCAACGGCCTCGGCCGAGTTGACCGAATCGGGTGCGCAGTCAGTGGCGGTCGCCGCCGCGGCCGATACCGTGAGCGTCGCGCGCGACGGGTTCACCGCCACCACCCCCGAGGAACTGGCGGCGGCAGCGGCCGCAGCAGCGGCGGCCGTTGCCGCGTCCGAGGCAGCGGCAGCCGAGGGGCGCCGACAGGAAGCCGCGGCCGCGATGACCTCCTATGCCGCGTCGTATTCCGGTCCGTCGTCGGCGGACTACCTGGCTGCCCCGGCATACCCGAATTTCGACCTGGCATCCGTCTACAGTGTCGCGGCCGGCTACCAGGGTGTCCCCTATGTCTACGGCGGGGCCACCCCGGCCGGCTTCGATTGTTCCGGTTTCATCATGTACGTCTACGCGCAGTTCGGCATCTCGCTGCCGCATTCCTCGACCGGGCAGGGGGCGGCGGGCACCCGAATCCCCGAATCTGAGGCTCAGCCGGGTGACCTCGTCATCATGGACGGCCACGACGGGTTCTATGCAGGCAACGGCAACATCCTGCATGCGCCGTATGAGGGGGCGGCCGTGCGCGTGCAGCCGATCTGGACCAGCTCGTACTACATCGTGCGGCTCGGCATCTGAGCCTGCCGGAAGATCCGAGCCGGCCGGCTGCCAGATGAATGTTTCGTAACACCTAGCACATTCGGCGTCCCGCACTTCGCGGTGGCGCCGAATGTGGGTTAACCTGTTGCTCTGATGTTTTGCGAGTTTTCGGGAGAGCCCATGCGCGAGCGGCGCACGATCCACACCATGGATGTGCGCTGCCGCTCCGCGCTGCGGCAGAGCAGTCGAGCAAACTTGAGTTGCGCGTGTCAGGGACGCCGTGTGGCCGGTAGGGCGTTGTCATGGTGACGGCGCCCTTTTTGTTTGCCTGTTCGCTCCTTCTCACTGACTGTCGTAGTTCGAATGGCTGGAAGCCGTCCAGCCCTTTTCGAAAGGGAACGCATGCGCACACTGGTCCTCAATGCGGGGTATGAGCCCCTTGCCGTGGTGTCCTTCAAACGAGCACTCGTGCTGGTCATGAATCACAAGGCAACGATCGTGCAGGCCGACCAGGGGCATCCGATCTGTGCCGCCTCCGGTTCCTGGGAGCGACCGAGCGTCATCTTGCTCACGCGTTACGTGCGCATCCCTCGGTCCAGGGCCGTGCCGGTCAGCCGTCGCGGCGTTTTGCGCCGGGACGAGCATCGCTGCGGGTACTGCGGCAAGACCGCCAGCACGATCGACCACGTAATGCCTCGGTCGCGCGGAGGTCGGGACACCTGGGACAACCTCGTGGCCTGCTGCCTGCGCTGCAACAACCTTAAAAGCGACCGGACGCCGGCCGAGATGGGCTGGAAACTCTTGTTCCACCCGGGATTGCCGGTCGGCACGACCTGGGTGGTGCGCGGCGCTGAGCGGCCGTTACCGCAGTGGGATGAATTCCTTGCTCCTGCCGCCTGACCCGCGAATGTAACAGGGATGTAACGCCCGAAGGTGACTTCCCGATCGCCGTCGCCTATGGTTGAGGAGCACCGAACCTCGATCTCGGTGCGTTAGAGGATCTTCTTTTGCCCCAACCCGGCGTACCCGGCACTTCTGGTTCGCCAGAGACCCCGATTTTTCCGCTCTCGCGCCGCGAACTGCGTGCGCAGCGTGAGGCGGCAGAGACCCGAGCCGACGCCACCGTGAACACTCCGGTGCGCATGGACGTGCCGGTGGCTGTGCGCATTCCCGATGCGGTTGCGGTGGCGGAAACCAAGGCTCTGGACCTCGAAAAGGCATCGATCGCGGCGCGGAGCAACCGGCTCAATCCGGTCGCTTCCCCGCGGGTCGCACCGGCCGTCAGCCGCCCGGTGCCCCGGTCGCGCCGCCGGCGGCCCATGAAAATCGCCGTGACCCTGCTGGCCATTCCGGGACTGTTCCTCACCGCCGGCCTTCCGGCCTATGCGTTCGCGCCCGGTGCGAGCGACACCGCCGCGACGACTTCGCGGGTTGCCGACACGCAGGGCGTCACGGTGGACAGTGGCGCCGCAGCCATCACCGTCGCTCGCGACGGTTTCACGGCGACCACGAGCGAGGAACTCGCCCAGCGGGATGCCGAGGCCAAGCGCGCACTGGCCGCCCAGCAGACCGCCGAGGCAGCCCGATCGGCTGCCACCGACTTCGCTGTATACAGCGTGCGTGCCAAGGGCGACGACTACCCGTGGTTCGACCGGGCCACCGACACCCAGGGCGGCGGGCTGTCTCCGCTTGGCTACTATTACCGCGAATGCGTGGACTTCGTGGCATATCGGCTCAACCGCGACGCCGGGTCGACCGGCTCCCCGTGGACCTGGACCTGGAGCAAGCTCACCCCCAGCGGCGGCAACGCGAGCAACTGGGCCAGCGCCTGGGCTGACCAGGGCTGGGCCACCGGCGACACTCCCGTCGTCGGCGCGGTCGCCTGGTTCAACTACAACCACGTGGCCTACGTGCAGTCGGTCAACAGCGACGGCTCGGTCATTCTCGAGGAATACAACTGGAACGGCAGTCACGCGTACAACACGCGCACCGTGTCGGCCAGTGAGGTTCCGCTCTTCCTGTACCCGCCGACGTAAGCGCGTCGCAGCGGTGCGCTGCGGCGCCGGCAGACAACCACTAAACTTCAGGAGCCAGCCTCTGTAGCTCAACGGAAGAGCAGTTCCGTCCTAAGGAAACGGTTGGGGGTTCGAATCCCTCCAGGGGCACCACTAATCATCGGTCGATGCCGACCGACCAGCACATCGCCCTTGTGTCGACGTGTCCACGGAGCGGTCGACTTCCTCCTTTAAAGTCGGGGAATTTCCCGTTTCGTCACGGAAATAGTGTGATTGACCTGATGTGCAGATTTGGTTTGAATTCCTTCCCGGAGTCAATGAAGCTAATCGAACTCACTCAGCGGCGGCGCAACGGATGCGCGCACGAATCGATCGCTGGCGAAGCCGAGGAGAGCACCCATGGCAGAAATAGCGTGCGCGAAAAAAGCGAGCGAGCACCGGCGCCCGACGATTCCCGCAAACCCGACTCGCTGAGCGAGATCGCCAAGCCGTCCTGGCGGTATGTGCTGCGTCAGCAGCCCCGTCCCGTCCCGGTAACGCTTGATCGGGACGTAGACCCGGCCTCGCGATATCCCCAGTGAAAGCGCTGCAGCGTCGACCGCAGCCCTGCCCACAGTTCCCCGCTCGGGCAGTTCAGCTCGTCGCCGGCGGTCGGCGTCGCCCTCGTCGTCGGGATCCTGTTGGCGCTGTGGTCGGCATCCGGGTGCGTCGGCGCGTTCAGCCGGGATCGCAATCCTGTACTAGGCAACCCCCAACGCCCAGCAGCCCAAGTTCCGATGGATCAGCCTGGGTGCGTTACTCGCATTCCTCACTCTGGTATCTCCTCATTCCTGTTCGGCCTCTACGTCACTATTTTCCCCAACTACGACCGCACGTATGATTCCCTGGCCGGCATCGTGGTGTTCCTGCTCTGGCTGTGGATAGCCAACCTCGCCCTGCTCTTCGGTGCCGAATTCGACGCCGAGCTGGAACAAGGCCGTGAGCTGCAGGCGGGCATCGCCGCAGAAGAAGAACTTCAGCTGCCGCCGCGGGACACCCGCAAGAGCGACAAGGCCGCTGACAAGGTACAAGAGGGCATCGCGATCGGCCGACGGTTGCGGCTGAACAGACGAACGAGTGACGACAGCGAGTCGAAGAAGAAGAAATAGGGCGACGGCCGGGAACCGGTTGGGGATTCGAATCCTTCCAGGGACACCCAGCGGCCGCGCACGGATGGCGAGGTCCGGATTGCTCCCAACCTCGCCTCCGGGTGTCACTGAGCGTCGTTCCCCGGGGCGCTCCAGGCCCTAGTTGTAGAGCATCCCGCCGTCGACGAGCAGGACCTGGCCGGTGACGTAGTCGGAGTCGGGGCCGGCGAAGAACGACACGATCTTGGCGACGTCCTCCGGGGTCTCGATGCGGCCGAGCGCGATGCCGTCGACGTTTTCCTTGAGGTTCTGGCCGAGCGGCTTGCCGTTGATGGCGCTGAGCTTCTCGTCGATCAGGTCCCACATGCCGGTGCCGACGATGCCGGGGGCGTAGGCGTTGACCGTGATGCCCCGAGGTGCGAGCTCCTGGGCGGCAGCCTGAGTGATGCCGCGGACGGCGAACTTCGAGGCCGAGTAGGCGCCGAGGATGGGGAAGCCCTGGATGGCGGCGATGGAGGCGGCGTTGATGATCTTGCCGGCGTGGCCGAGTTCGTCGAGCTTCGCGACCGCGGCCTGGATCCCCCAGACGACGCTGTTCACGTTGATGCGGAAGATCTTCTCCAGATCGTCCGCCGTGACCTCGAGCATGGGCGTGACCTGGGCGATGCCGGCGTTGTTGACGATCACGTCGAATCCGCCGAGCTTCTCGGCCGCGGTGTCGACGGCGGCGAACACATCATCGCGGTTGGAGACGTCAGCGGTGACGAAGACGGCCCTGCGCCCGAAAGCCTCGATTTCGGCGACGACACCGGCCCCCTTTTCTGCCTGGAAGTCGAGGTCGGCGACGGCGATGTCGAAGCCGTCCTGGGCGAGGCGGAGTGCGATGCCGCGTCCGATTCCCTGCCCGGCTCCGGTGACGAGTGCGACTTTGTTCGAAACGGTCATGGTATTTCTCATTTCTGGTTCGGGCATGCTGAGCGCCGTTTGGCGTCGTTGGCCCGCAGCCCTGACGGTGTCGGTCAGACGATCATCCGGACCCCTTCAGGCTAGGCGACAGTTCTGTCGACCGGTTCGCCGATGTTATCCGGTCACGCGGTACACGCCTCAGCAGCTAGCGTCGATGTATACGATCACCACACTCCGGTCGTCTCCGATGATGCACACGTCCCGGAGACCACCTCGTCTGGAGTGCCTCATGATTTCCCCCCGCATCGCGTTCGTCGACGCCGACGGCACGCTCATGGAGACCGGCTCGATGATCGCGGAGTCGGCGATCGACGCGGTGCGCGCCGCCCGGCACAACGGGCACCTGGTGTACCTCAGCACCGGACGGGCGTCCGTGGAGATCTACCCCGCGATCCGCGACATCGGATTCGACGGTTTCATCAGCTCCGGCGGCGGGTTCGCGGAGATCGGCGATGAGCTCGTGATCGAACGCACGATGCCCGAAGCGGCCGTGGCCCGCATGATCAGCTTCTATGAGGAGTCAGGGTACGACTTCTACCTGCAGTCCTTTGACGAGCTGTTTCCGAGCCCCGGCGTGCATGACCGCTTCGCGGACTACTACGCGTCCGGCGAAAAGCGGAAGGCGGGAGCCGGGTATGCGACGGCATCCGTCACCGGTGCCGTCGCACACCCGGCGCTGAAGGCCTTCGCCGATGTGCGCCCCTTCAGCCTCACGGGCATCGCGAAGTCGGTGTTCCTCGCCGGCGACCTCCGGGCGTACGACCGGGTGTCGGACGCGCTCAGCGGAGACTTCCATGTCATCACCGGAACCATCCCGCACATGGGGCGCGGCAGCGGCGAGGTGACGCTGAATGGTGTGAACAAGGGCTCCACGATCCTGCGGCTCCTCGACCGGCTCGGCCTCGACGCGGCATCCGCCCTCGGCATCGGTGACAGCAGCAACGACATCGAGATGCTGCAGGTCTGCGGGGTCGGCATCGCCATGGGCAACGCCTCGGATGCCGTCAAGGCCTACGCCGACGAGGTCACCACCACCGTGCAGGGCGACGGCGTCTGGAACGCCTTCCGCCGCCATGGTCTGATCTGACGCGTCGCGGCACCCGTCGCCGGTGTCATCGTAACCGGACACCTCCCTGTTACCTGCGGGTTCTAAACTGGTGGCGCGCGGTGGCTGGCACCGCGACCTGGACGAGGAGCCTGCGTGACCCTGACCCCGATTGAGCCCGGCCAGGACGTGCTCGAGGCCGGACACCGCGCGGCGCCGGCCCGCACCCTGGTCGACATCCTGCTCGCGACCGCCGGTCGGCATCCGGGCGCGCTCGCCCTCGAAGACGTCGACGGGGCGATCAACTACCGGGATCTGGTGCGCCTGGTCACCGAGCAGGCGGAGCAGCTCAGTCGCCGCGGGGTGCGCCGCGGCGACACCGTCGGCATCCGGATCCCGTCGGGAACCCGGGAACTGTATCTCTCCATTCTGGCGACCCTCCTGGTCGGCGCCTCCTACGTGCCCGTCGACGCCGACGACCCCGAGGAACGCGCCCGGCTCGTCTTCGGCGAGGCCCGGGTCGTGGGCGTGATCGGGGCGGGCGGCGTGTTCGAGGTGCGCACCGGCATCGACGCGGAGATGTTCGCCGAACGGATGCTGGCGCCCGGGGACGACCTGGCCCTCGCCGGCACGATCGGCGCCATGCCGGCCCCCGACGACGATGCCTGGGTGATCTTCACCTCGGGCTCCACCGGGGTACCCAAGGGGGTGGCGGTGGCCCACCGCTCCGCCGCCGCGTTCGTCGACGCGGAGGCCGACCTGTTCCTCCGGTCGGACCCGATCGGTCCCGCGGACCGGGTGCTGGCCGGCCTTTCTGTGGCCTTCGACGCCTCCTGCGAGGAGATGTGGCTGGCCTGGCGGAACGGTGCCTGCCTCGTCTCGGCGCCCCGCTCCCTGGTGCGCTCGGGGGTCGACCTGGGCCCGTGGTTGATCAAGCACGGCATCACCGTGGTGTCGACGGTGCCGACCCTCGCGGCCCTGTGGCCGGAGGAATCGCTGGAGCGGGTGCGGCTGCTGATCTTCGGCGGCGAAGCCTGCCCACCCGAGCTCGCCTCGCGCCTCGCCGTGCGCGGCCGGGAGGTCTGGAACACGTATGGCCCGACCGAGGCCACCGTCGTCGCCTGCGCCGCCCTGCTCGACGGCCGCGGGCCGGTGCGGATCGGGCTTCCTCTGGCCGGCTGGAACCTTGCCGTGGTGGACGCCGCCGGTGCCCGGGTGGCCCACGGCGAGACCGGGGAACTCATTATCGGCGGGGTCGGGCTGGCCCGCTACCTCGACGCCGGCAAGGACACCGAGAAGTACGCCCCGCATACCGAGCTGGGCTGGCACCGCGCCTACCGCAGCGGCGACCTGGTGCGCTACGAGCGCGAGGGTCTCGTGTTCGTCGGCCGGGCCGATGACCAGGTCAAGCTCGGCGGCCGGCGTATCGAACTCGGCGAGATCGAGGCGGCCCTGCGCGCGCTCCCGGGGGTGGCCGGAGCGGCCGCGGTCGTGCAGAGAACCCCGGCCGGCAACCAGATCCTGGTCGGCTACCTGGCCCAGGTGGAGGGGGCCCTCTTCGACCGGGCGGCCGCCAACATTCGTCTGCGCGAAGAATTGCCGGCCGCGCTCGTGCCGCTGGTGCACGTCGTCGACGAGCTGCCCACGCGTACCTCCGGCAAGGTGGACCGCGGTGCCCTGCCCTGGCCCCTTCCCGCCACCGGGGGTGAGCAGGCGGAGGCCTTCTCGCCGACGGCGGCGTGGCTTGCCGCCGGCTGGGCCGCCATCCTCGGGGTGTCGGCCGACGGCCCCGACGCGGACTTCTTCGCCCACGGCGGCGGGTCGCTCTCCGCGGCCCAGTTCGTGTCGACCGTCCGCGAGCGGTTCCCCGACACCCGAGTCTCCGACATCTACGACTACCCCCGGATCGGTTCCCTCGCCGACGAGCTCGACGGACGCGCACCCGCGGCGGCGAGTATCGTGCGGGAGGTTCAGCCGGTGCCCCGGCGCAGCCGCCTCGCCATCACCCTGCTGGGCGTGCCGCTGCACGTGCTGGTCGGCGCGCGTTGGCTGGTCTACCTCGCGGCGGCGAACAACCTGCTCGCGGGCTGGTCAGGCGCCTCCTTCGCGCCCACCATCTCCTGGTGGTGGGTGGCGCTCGGGTTCGTGCTCTTCGTCACCCCGCCCGGCAAAATGGCCATCTCCGTCGTCGCCGCCCGGCTGCTGCTGCGCGGCGTGGAGCCCGGCAACTATCCGCGCGGCGGATCGGTGCACCTGCGCCTCTGGCTCGCCGAACAGGTGGCACTGCTCTCGGATGCCGTGAGCCTGGCCGGTGCCCCCTGGATCAGCTACTACGCCAGGGCCCTCGGCGCCCGCATCGGCACCGACGTCGACCTGCACTCCCTGCCGCCGGTAACCGGAATGCTGGACATCGGTGCCGGGGCAGCCATCGAACCCGAGACCGACCTGTCCGGCTACTGGATCGACGGCGACGTGCTGCGCATCGGGCCGGTGCGGATCGGCGCCGGCGCCACGGTCGGCTCCCGCAGCGCACTGCTCGGCGGCGCCGACATCGGGCGGGGCGCCGTAATCGAGCCGGGCTCGGCCGTCTCCGGACCGGTGCCGCCGGGTGAACGCTGGGCCGGGTCCCCGGCCGCCCG
>NZ_SOGZ01000033.1:0-142136 GCF_004403145.1 Cryobacterium sp. TMT1-62
GCCCGGCCGCGCCGCCCGCCCAGCGGCTAGCGCCCGCCCGGGGCGGCGCCGGACCAGGCATTCCGCAGCAGCAGAGTCAGGTCGTCGGGGGTGACCGCGCGCGGGTTCGACGCGGGAACGGCCGGCAGGATCAGTGCCACGGCCCGGGCGATGTCCGACTCCTGAAACCCGAAGTCCCGCAGGGCAGTCGGTGCGTGCAGGCTGTCCCGCAGGGCGAGTAACCCTTCGACGGCGGTGCGCGAGCCCAGGGCGGCGGCTATCCGCGCCTCGGCCTCGGTGGCGGCGGGCGCGTTGAGGGCGACCACATGCGGCAGCACGATGGCGTGCGTCTGCGCGTGCGGCAGCCCAAAAGTCCCGCCCAGCACGTGACAGATCGTGTGATGCAGGCCCGAACCGGCGCTGGAGAACGCGCTCGCCGACAGATACGCGCCATAGAGGGCATCCTTCCGGGCGGCCAGGGCTCCGTGGATGCCGCCGCCCCCCAGAACCGGATCGCTCCCCGATGTGTCCGAGCCGGCCGCCTCCGCGGTGTGCGGGCCGACCCCGGGAGCCACGGCGATTCGCGGTAGGGCGTGGGCCAGCATCCGGATTCCCTCAGCGGCGAGCAGCGCGCTGACCGGGTTCGCGCCCGGGGCCCAGAGGGCGTCGACGCCGTGGGCGAGGGCGTTCAGCGCGCTGGACACGCTCAGCTCGCGAGGGAGGGACAGCGTGAGGTCGGCGTCGTAGATCACGGTGCCGGGCAGGACCCTCAGATCGAACCCGGTGGTCTTCACCCCGTTTTCGACCAGCCCCCAGACCGCGGTGGCCTCCGAACCGGAATAGGTGGTGGGCACCGCCACGATCGGCAGTCCGCCGGTCCGCTCGCTGCGCAACGCGAGAATCTTGGCCAACCCGATCGCCGACCCGCCGCCGAGGGCAACGATCACGTCGACGCGAGCCGCCTGGGCCGCCCGATGGGCGCGCTCGGCCGACTCCGCCGGAACGTGCTGCACGACCTCATCGAACACCAGCACCGAACGGATGCCGGCGAGCACCGCCGCGGACCGCTCCAGTTCCCGCCGGGTCGCGATCATCATCACGCGCGGGGCGCCGGGGGTGCCGCTGGCGCCCAAGGTGCCCGCCGTAGCGATTACGCTCGCCGTGCTGGTGCCGGTGCCGCCGGCCTGCCCCGTGGCCGGCTGCTCGCCGAGCACCTTGCCGAGCACCTCGCCGAGCAGCTCGCCGGCCCGCCCGGTGCCGAAGAGCACGCGCTGTCGCTGCGTTCGATACTCGAAATCGAGGTCCGGCTCGACGGGCTGCTCCCTCACGGCACGCCTACGCGCGCGTCTGCATGGGGCGGGCCAGCCAAGCTCGGGCGGCGGCGACATCCGTGGCGGCGATGCCGTGACCGCCATCGCGCAGCTCGCGGTCGACCTGGGCGCCGCGCCCGATGAGGGTGGCGACGGCCCGGTCGGCGCTCGCGAGCGGGGCCATCAAGTCGGAGCGTCCGTTGAGCATCAGCACCGTCGTGTCGGCGAGGTCCGTGGCGAGCGCGCGATCGTCGAGCGGGAACATGCCGGAGAACGCGACGACCCGGTCGAGAACGTCGGGGTGCAGCAGGGCCGTGGCCAGGGCGATGTTGGCCCCGTTGGAGAAGCCCACGGCGATAATGCGGCGCCCGTCGAGGTCGTAGTGCTGCCGGGCTTGGGCGATGAAACCCGCCAGTTCGCCGGCCCGCAGCACCACGTCCTCGACATCGAACACGCCCTCGGAGAGGCGGCGGAACCAGCGCAGCATGCCGCCCTCGGTGACGCGACCGCGCGGGGCGAGCACGGTCGCGCCGGGGTCGAGCGCGTCGGCAAGGGTGAGGATCTCCTGCTCATCGCCGCCGGTGCCATGCAGCATCAACAGCACGGGGGCGGAGACATCCGTGGGGTCTGAGCCGGGCGGGCCCGAGTCGCCGGATGCCGTCGGCGAACCCGCCCGGAAAACGTGCACCCAGTCGAGATCGGTCTGTGGGGAGTCGCGTTGCTCGGTCATCGAGGGTCCTACTTCTCCGCGACGAGGGCCGGGTTGTTCTCGCTCGGCAGGGTGATCGGAACGACGGCGCGCTCGATCTGGTCCCGGCTGGGCTCGAGCCACGGCGGCAGCTTGAGCGAGCGGCCCAGTTCCAGCAGTGGCTCGTCGATGTCGAAGCCGGGGGTGTCCGTCGCGATCTCGAACAAGACGCCGCCGGGCTCGCGAAAATAGATCGACGTGAAGTACTGCCGGTCGAGGATCGCCGTCACGCCGTAGCCGCGCGCGACGAGTTCCTGGCGCCACTGCTCCTGCGTGGTCTTGTCCGGCACCCGGAACGCGATGTGGTGCACGCTGCCGCCGGCGGTCAGGCCGACCTGCCCGTTCGGGTCGGCGAGGATGTCCACGATGTTGCCGGGGGCTCCGTCGCCGGCACCCACCCGGATGCGGTCGGTTGTCTCCTCGATCACGTGCATGCCGAGGTCGCGGGTGAGCACCTCGACGGTGCCGGTCGGGTCGGCGACGGTGAGCACCGAGGAATGCTGGCCGCGCACCGCGTACTCGGCGGGCACGGATGCCGAGTCCCACGGATTGCGCGGATCAACCGTCGACGAGGCCACGAGGTCCAGCTGCAGGCCGTCGGGGTCACGCAGGGAGAGGCGTTCCTCGTCTGCGGAGCGGCGCACGAATTCGGATTCGACGCCGAGTTGCCTGAAGTGGCCGGCCCACCAGCCGAGGCTGCCGGCCGGCACCGAGAAAGCGGTGGACGTGGACTGGCCCGAGCCGGGGCGCCCGCTGGAGATGCCCGTCCAGGGGAAGAAGGTGAGCAGCGAACCCGGGCGGCCCGCGTCATCCCCGTAATAGAGGTGGTAGGTGCCGGGGTCGTCGAAGTTGACCGTTTTCTTTACGAGCCGCAGGCCGAGGCCGGTCACGTAGAAGTCGATGTTGCGCTGCGGTGCACCGGCAATCGCGGTGACGTGGTGCAGTCCGGAGGTGTGCGGAGTCACGGGGTCCCTTTCTGGCGGGAAGCTGGTCGGTGTGCTGTTGGCGTCGAGTCTGGCATGCGCTTTCTGAGCTGCGCAGTCCGGCGTGATGCCGACTTCTATGCAAACACATGTTTCTGTGGATTCATTCCCAGGCACGTGCAGCTCCCGCGCGAGGGCGAATGCGCCGCTCGGGCCGCCTCGGGCCGGGCCGACGGGACTACTCTCCCGGGCCGACATCCCAGGAACGCTCCGGCAAGTCCTCGAGCCAGTTCCCGACCGAATCGTCGTTCGCCAGGGAGATGCTGCTCTCAGCGGGACACGCCAGCCCCGGCGGAACCGAGCACGACGCCTCGGAGATCAAATCCCGGCCGTCGACATCCTTCGGCGGTTGTGCACCCGCGTTCCCAAACATCGAACCCCCTCAGTCGGCTTTTCCGGTGCGGTCGCCGGGGTCCGGGGCAACAGTTTGAAGCTACGCTCGCGGAGGATTCGCCGTCAAGCACTTCGAGAAACGGATGCTGCCGCGATTCTGCCGCCGCCCCGTTCCGCCGTCTCCGCGCTGGCGCTGACCCGCGCCCCGGGAACCCGCCCGGAGGCCAACGGAGACCGCAGCCGGGCCAGGGCCTGCAGCTCGATCTGCCGCACCCGGTCGTAGGACACACCGAAGTGCGCTCCGATCTCCCGCCGGGGCTTCGGGATGTCGCCGCCAAGGCCGTACCGCATGCTCAGGACGCTGGCTTCGCGGTCGGGCAGGAGGGAGAGGTGGCAGGCGAGGCGCTCCAGCAGGAGGATGCGGCCGGCGGCGTCGCACGGGTCGAGCGCCGCGACATCCGCAATGGTGTCGCCGAAGGGCACGTTCTCGAGGCCGCTGCCGAGGTCGGCCCAGACCGGGGCGTCGATCGACCGCGGCTGGCCGGTGCGGTTCCGCAGCGTCAGGATCTGTTGCGTGGTGAGCCCGCTGGCCTGGCCGAGTTCCGCGATGGTGCCGTCGCGGCCGAACTGCTGCCGCAGCCGGTGCTGCACCTGGTTGAGGGCGGTGAGCGCCTCAACCTGGTAGGCCGGGAGACGGATGGTTCGGGCCTGGTCGGCCAGCGCGCGTTGAATGCTCTGGCGGATCCACCAGGTGGCATAGGTCGAGAACTTGAAACCGCGGGTGTGGTCGAAACGCGGGGCCGCCCGGATCAGGCCGAGATTGCCTTCCTGGATCAGGTCGAGGAGGTCGAGCCCGCGGCCGGTAAAGTGCCGGGCCACGGACACCACCAGCCGGAGATTCGCGCAGATCAGGTGATTCATGGCCCGCCCGCCGTCGGCCGCGAGCCAGCGGAGCTCCTCTCCGAGGTCGGCGGCCCCCTCTCCGGAAGCACCCGGCCAAAGCCGTGAGAGTCTCTCCGCTGCGAGCAGCCCGACCTCGATGCGCTGGGCGAGCTCGATCTCATCCGTCTTGGTCAGGAGCGGCACACGGCCGATCTCGTGCAGGTAGGCGCCCACGGAATCGGCGGAGAAGCGGTGACGGGAACGGGAGCGGCTCGCGGCGATGGTCATGCCGGTACCGTAGGCGCGGGCCGGGGTCGGGACCTCGGGGCCGACGCAGCGTGTGCAGAATCACCGCACGGGTCCGGCTGTGCAGGAACCCCGTGCGCCGACCGACCTCGAACGGGGAGTTTCGCTCGGGGCCCGGATCGACGATGATGAGCGGGCAGAGCCGCATCGAGTGGAGGGACGCGACTATGAGTGATGCAGAGTCAAACGATTCCGGCGAGAATTTTCTGCCCGGCCGTGACGGCGACAGCGGCGGCGGCAGCGGTGACGACAGCGGCGACAGCGGTGATAGCGGTGGCGACAGCGGTGGTGATAGCGGCGACAGTGGCGGCGTCAGCGAGAGCGAGGTCGACCGCTACGAGGTCTACCACCCGCCGGCGGACCGCTTCCTCACCGCCCAGATGTGGTGGATCGCGAGCGAACTGGTGCGGCGGCATCCGCATCTCCGCATCTCCGGGGTGGAGGTCGACGAGGCCGACCGCCTCCTGATCGTGCATGACGAGCAGGACGGCATGAGCGTGCAGTGGGACCTCGAGGGCGGCTGCAAATTCCTGGTCAACGGGGTGGTGCAGAAAATCAGCTGGATCCAGATGCTGGCCACGCTCAACCCGCACACGATCGTCAAGCGTATCGAGGTGGCGACCGGACTCGGCATCCCGAAGACCACACCGGCCACGTCCGCCCGGGCGCTGACCTACCGGGTGATCGCCAGCGCGCTGGCCACCGCGACCAACGACCGGTACGAGTGGTACGCGGTTCCGGCGCCCATGCTGCACGACGAAGATCCAGAAAACCCCGGATGCGAGTTCTTCCGCGACTTTCCCTCCACCGTTCGGGCGCGGGCGGAGTATGTCGCGATGACCCTCGATGAGTTCGAGGCGGGCGGTCGCAGCGTGTACTTCTACCAGCCGTTCTGGGCGCTGCTGCGCGACCTTGAGCCGATCGCGATCTTCGACTCTGCCGGGGTGGTGCACACGACCTCGGGCGCCACGGCACTGATGCCCCTGTATGAGCGGCTCGACCGCAAGCTCGCGCTCGTGACCGCGCGCGTGCTCGCCGACTACTTCCCCTGAATCGGGCGCGGGCACTCGGGCAGGCGAGCTGGCCTCCGCTGCGGAGAGGGCGAGCGAGCCGGTTAGCGGATGCTGCCGAGCTGGGTCAACTTCGCGTGCAGAGTCGAATCGCTGGGCTCCACCACGTGGGTGCCGTCCGGGAACAGGATCACCGGGATCTGGGTGCGGCCGCTGATCGCGTGGGCACGGTCGGCGCCGTCCCCCACGAGCAGGAGGTCGACGTAGTCGTAGTCGACGTTCAGCGTATCGAGCAGTTTCTTCGAGCGGCGGCAGTCGCCGCACCACTCCGCCCCGAACATGGTCAGGCGCTGGGCGTTGGAAGCAGGGGGAGCGGCGAGGTCGGTCATGAGCTCATCCTAGGTCGGCACCCTGAGTGCCCCGCGGGTCGGCGTGCGTGCGCCTCGTTTTGGGGCAGAGGGCCATCGTCGATGCCCTCGAGAACCGGGTTTTTGAGGCAGGCCGACTGCTAGGTTCAGTCTGAGCACGAACAGTTGGGGGACTGAACATGCATTCAGACCAGGATGCCGCACAAGACTCAGGGGGACAACCGGCCATCGACCTGCCACGACCAGCAGCGCCTCACGCAGTGCAGGCGCCAGAACCAGCGCCAGATCCGGCGCCAGAACCAGCGCCAGAACCAGCGCCAGAATCCTCGATCGACGACCTCCTCGCCGACTGCGAGCGATTGAGCGCGAGCGGGAGCCATCTCGACGGTGTCGGGCAGGCCGAGGCGGTGCTGGCCCGGGCCGGCGCGACGCTGCTGCAGCAGGCGCAGGCCCGTGAACTGCTGGCGCTGCATCGGCTGCGACTGGGCGACTATGAGGCATCCGTTCAGCAGGGACTGTTGGCGCTGGAGTTCCTGGACGGCACCGGCGATCTGCTGCGGCAGTCCAAGGTGCACTGCACCCTGGTGCTGGCCTACAGCGACACGGGGCTCTACGAACCGGCGCTGCGCCACGTGCTCGCGGCAGTGGAGACGGCCCGCGGCAGTGGCAGCGCCCTGGCCGAATTCTGGGCGCTCAGCCGTTCGTCGATGGTGCACGAGGGCATGGGCGAGTCCGAACGGGCGCTCGAACTGGGGCGGCAGGCGCTGGGCCTCACGCGCACGATCGACGACCCCGAGGCGCGGTTCGTGGGTCTCAACAACCTCGGTGACACCTGCCTGATCCAGGCTCAGAGGCAGAGCGCCCAGGGCATGAACGTGGAGATGGGCCTGAAGCAGGCCCTCCTGCTCGTGCGGGAGGCCGTGGCCGTGGCCCACGCCCAACGGCACAACTTCTACGAGAGCATCGCCCGCACCAACCTGGTCAGCATCCTGATCGAACTCGGCGAGCACGAAGAGGCCCGCGAGCAGGCCGGCCGGGCCCGCCGTCTGGCGAAGGCGCACGGGTTCCGCAGTCTCGAGGAGAACAACGACGCGCAGTTGGCCGAGGTGGCCAGGGCCGAGGGTGACCTCGATGGGGCAACCGCGATGATGAACGCCCAGCTGCTGGTCGCCGCCCTCGACGACGATCCGGCTCTGCACATCAAGCTGCAGCAGGCCTTGTTCGAGATGCACAAGGAGTCCGGCCGGTTCGAGCAGGCGCTCGGGCACTTCGAGAAGCTGCACGCCCTGATCCTGAAACGCACGACCGAGACGGCCGGCATCCAGTCCCAGATGCTGATCAACACCCTGGGGATCGAGCAGGCCCGCCACGAGGCGGAGCGGTCGCAGCTCGATGCGGCACGGCTGCGCATCCGTGCCGACGATCTGGACCACCAGGCGAACACCGACCCGCTGACCCGACTGCCCAATCGCCGGGCGCTCGACCGCCAGCTGCCGCCCCTGATGGGCCGCTCCCGTGACACCCGGCAACCGATCTGCGTGGCCATGATCGACATGGACCACTTCAAGCGGGTCAACGACGAGCACGGGCACGCCACCGGCGACGAGGTGCTGAACGCCATGGCCACCCTGTTGCGCGCCGTCACCCGGGACAGTGATATGGCCGTGCGCGTGGGCGGCGAGGAGTTCTTGCTCGTTTTCGCGGACACCACCCTGGAGTGTGCCGAGCAGGCGTGCGAGCGCCTGCTGGCCTCCGTTCGCGGCTACCACTGGGGTGCCCTGGCGCCCGATCTGGCCTGCACTGTGAGCGTCGGCCTGGCCGAACTCTCCCCGGGCGAGACCGTGGCGGACTGGCTCGCGCGCGCCGACGCGGCCCTCTACCAGGCCAAGGATTCCGGCCGGGACCAGATGGTTACCGCCGTGGTGCTGTCGGCGGCGTAGAACCCGAGGAGCCCCCCCCCATTNATTCAGAGCGCCGTGCCCGGCCTTGAACCAATTCGACGGAGATTTTGCCGAAAGGGTCGGGTTGAGGCCGAAAACAGGGTTTATGGGCAAAGTCTCCGTCGAATTCGTTAGGGGCGGAGGTGCTGCAGGGCCGTGGGCGGGGAAACGAACGACCCCCCCGGTTCACGGCCGGCACTGACCCTCGAATGCGGCGGCGACGGATGCGGCGTTTCGCCCGTAGGCTCGACGTGGGGGTTTGTGCCTCGGGGGGCCCGGAAAACGGGCCAGCCGGAGCCCGACTTCATTGACTGCACGATCGCACGATTGCACGGGGGAAACGCTTGAAACTGACGTCCGCACAACTGGACCGCGCCGCCGGCGTTCTGCTGGGCATGGCCTGTGGCGACGCCCTCGGCGCCGGCTACGAGTTCGGCCCGCCGCTCGCGAGCGACGCCGTGGTTACGATGAGGGGCGGCGGCGGGTTCGATTGGGCTCCCGGAGAGTGGACCGACGACACCTCCATGGCCGTGCCGATCGTCAACGCGATCGCGGCCGGTCAGGACCTCCGCGACGAGGCCGTGCTCGACGAGATCGTGGCTGCCTGGGTCGAGTGGGCCCGCACGGCACCGGACGTGGGCAACCAGCTGCGCGCGGTGCTCTCCCGAACCGACCCCACGGCATCCGCGGTGCGCGTCGTCGCCCGTGCCCATCACGACCGGCACGGCCGCAGCGGCGGCAACGGTTCGCTCATGCGCACGGCGCCCGTGGCGCTCGCCTACCTCGACGACCCGGTGGCGCTCGCCGGCGTCGCCCGCACGATCAGCACGCTCACCCATTATGAAACGGATGCCGGCGACGCCTGCGTGCTCTGGTGCCTGGCCATTCGGCACGCGGTGCTCGAGGGCACCCTCGACGTTCGGGTGGGCCTCGACGCCCTGCCCGCCGAACGCCGCGCGCTCTGGGAGGCGCGCTTCGTCGTGGCCGAGGCCGGCGTTCCCTCCGACTTCAGCCGGAACGGCTGGGTCGTGGAGGCGCTGCAGGCGGCCTGGTCGGCGATCATTCAGCCACGGAGCGCGCCGGGTGGCGCTTCCGGCGCGGGAACCGTCTCCGCCACCCCCGCCGGGCACCTGCAGGACGCCCTCGAGATCGCCGTGCGCGGCGGCCGCGACACCGACACGGTCGCCGCGATCGCCGGCGGGCTGCTCGGGGCGCGCTATGGCGCATCCGCGGTGCCGGCCGCCTGGCGCCGCATCGTGCACGGCTGGCCGGGCGGATTGCGCGCCGACGAACTGGTGCGCCGCGGTGTGCTGGCCGCCCGCGCGAACGGTGGGCGATCCCGATGGTCGAGCGTGTCGGGGTCCCCGGTGCTGGCCGAGCGCCGAGACCGGGCCAGCACCGACCGGAACGAGCCTGGTGCAGTTAAGCGCCGCGACGTGGCCGTACTCGACCGTCGGTCCCGCAAAGACCGTGCCGCCACCACCTGGCCTACCGCCGATCACCTGCCCTACTCCACCTCCGGCGACATTTCCACCTTCGTGCGGCACCCGCACGACGATGGTGTCTGGCTCGGTGCGATCGGCATCCTGGGTGACCTGCCGGTGGAAATCGACGCCGTCGTGTCGCTCTGCCGGGTCGGCCGTACACAGGTTCCCGGCCGCATCCGTGCGGAGAACAAGGTTGCGGTCTGGCTGATCGACGAGCCAGCAGAGAAGGCCAACCCCAACCTCGACTTCGTGCTCACGGACACCGTCGATGTCATCGCGGCCCTGCGCGCCGAGGGACGCACCGTGCTCGTGCACTGCGTGCAAGCGGTCAGTCGCACGCCCGCGGTTGGTGCGCTCTACGCTGCGAGACACCGGGGGATCCCGATCGAGCAGGCGCTGCGCGAGGTGACGGATGTCCTGCCGCACGCGCATCCGAACACCGCGTTCCTGCAGGCACTCAAGTCCGAGGCGTGAGCGATCGGCCTGCAAAAACAAGCCGGTCTCAGGGCCGATGGCCATCCGGGTCGAGGGGAGACGCGGCATCCGGTTGCAGGCCCAGGTCGATGCTCTCCGCGGTCGCATTCGTGAACGGGACCGCGCCCAGCGCCTCCGAGGAGGTGCGCACCGGCCCGACGGTGCGCTGGCGCAACGGGTCACGACGCAGATCCACATAGAGCGACACGCACAGCCCGATGATGATCAGAACGAACGGGGTCGCCGCCAGGATGGTGAACGTCTGCAGGGCACCCAGCCCGCCCACGAACAGCAGAACCGCAGCGACGGCGCCGGTGAGGATCGCCCAGAGGATCACCAGCGGCTTCCAGGGCTCCTTACGACCGCGACTCGACAGCGTCCCGAGCACGAGAGCGCCCGCATCCGCCCCGCTGACGAAGAACACGGCGGTGAGCACCATCACTACGAGAGCCGAGCCGATGAAGAACGGATACTGCTGCAACGCCGCGAAGAAGCCGGCCGCCGCACTGCCGGTGCCGGCGATGTCGACACCGTTCAGCTGCAGGTTCAATCCCATGCCGCCGAAGACGACGAACCACAGGATGCTGACCCCCGTCGGCACCAGAAGCACGCCGAGAATGAACTCACGTATGGTGCGGCCGCGGGAGATCCGGGCGATGAAGGTGCCCACGAACGGGGTCCAGGAGATCCACCACGCCCAGTAGAAGATCGTCCAGCTCGCCAGCCACTCCTCGCCGCCGAACACCGCCGAGTGGAAGCTCATCGGTACGAGATCGGCCAGATAGACGCCGATCGACGACGGCAACAGATTCAGGATGAAGACGGTCGGGCCGACCACAAAGACGAACACGACGAGTAGGGCCGACAGCACCATGTTGGTGTTACTCAACCACTTGATGCCTTTCGCCACCCCGCTCGCCGCGGAGAACACGACCCCCACGGTCAGCACGCAGATAATGATGATCGGCACGACCGTTCCGGGTTCCTCCTCGAATTGCCCGGAACGAAGCAGTGAGACACCGGCCGCGATCTGCAGTGCGCCCAGCCCGAGCGACGTCGCCGAACCGAATTGGGTGCAGATGATCGCCAGGATGTCGATCGGCTTGCCCCAGCCCTTGCCCTCGATCCGTTCCTTGCCGAACAGGGCCTGGAATGGAGCGCTCATCAGGTTGCCGCGGCCCATCCGGTAGGTGGAGTAGGCCAGGGCCAAGCCGACCACCGAATAGATCGCCCACGGATGCAGACCCCAGTGGAAGAAGGTGTACGCCATGGCCGCGTTGGCAGCCTCCGGGCTGTTCGCCGGTGCGTCGACGAACGGCGGCGGCGTCGCCAGGTGGGTGACCGGCTCGTACACGCCGAAGAACATCAGCCCGATCCCCATGCCTGCACTGAACATCATGGAAACCCAGGAGACTGTCGAGAACTCGGTGCTCTGCCCGTCGCGGGAGAGCGGAATGCTGCCGTACCTCCCGAAGGCCAGCACCAACGAGAAGATGACGAAGCCCGACGCCCCGAGAATGAACAACCAGCCGAGGTTGCCGGTTACCCAGCCGAGAACGGATGCCGAGACGTCGCCCACGGTCTCGGTGAACATCACCCCGACCAGACAGATCACCACGATGATGCCGGCGGAAACGCCGAAAACCGTTTTGTCGATGGTGCCCAGGCCCTCTCGGTGCGGTTCACTGACCGCGTGCCCGAGTTCCGACTCGATGCCATCTGCTGAATCCTTGGACATATCGCTCCTCGGTGATCGAACACCCGTCGATCGGACAGTTCCCGTCACGTCACTGCCGCGGGAGGTGCGAGAAGAAAACTGCTTGCGGCTCGCCTAAACGCTACGCGGATGGCGCGGCGATTACTATAGTGTCCGCTATGGCTGACCTCGGAGAATTCGCACCGGCCCAACCGGCCCTCTACACCGGCAAGGGCGATTCCGGCCGCACCACCTTCGGCCGGCACGGCGACGTGGCCAAGACCGACGTGCGTGTCGCCGCCTACGAAGCCTGCGACGAGGCCAACGCGGCCGTCAGCTTGGCCATGGCTGCCGGTGGCCTGCCCATCGAGGTGACCAGTACGCTCGCCAGCGTGCAGAACGACCTGTTCGATTTGGTGGCCGACCTGTCCGTGCCCCTCGACGACCCCGAGTCGGCGCCGGCACGCATCCGCGAGTCGCACCTTGTCCGGCTCGAGCGTGCCGTCGATCACTTTGCGCAGCAGGCCGCCGACCTGAGCGGCTTCGTGCTCCCCGGCGGAACGGTCGCAGCCGCACTGCTCTACCAGGCGCGTGGCGTCGTGCGCCGTGCCGAGCGAGCGGTGTGGGTTGCCATCGACCTGCACCCGACCTCCGTCGACCCGCTCACCGCGCGGTACCTGAACCGGCTGTCGTCCCTGATGTTCGTGCTGGCCCGGGGAGCCAACGCCGAGCACGGCGACGTGATGTGGGTGCCCGAGGCTTCGGCTCGGGCCATGGCGCAGGAAGAGGTCGGCGACGACCGTCCGGAAACGGGTGCCGGCGGCGCCTGACGGTGCTGCTCTCCGAGCTCGCGACGCGGCCTCCCGCGTAACCTCCGACCTGGCCGCAGGCAAGCCGCAAGCGGCAGCACGATGAGCACGAGTACCAGCACCAGCACCAGTACCAGCACCAGCACCAGTACCAGCACCAGTACCAGTACCAGCACCAGCACCATGAATCCCCCGGCGGATGCGTCCGCGGTCGACGGTCAGCGGTGGACGCTCAGCGGGTGACGGTCAGGAAGACATCGCCGGACTCGAGTTGGGCGCCGGCCGTGACGGCATCCGCCAGCGTGATGTTCTCCGCCTTCTGTTCGAGGATGATCACGGGCACGATCGGGTTGCGCCCGGTGGCCTCGATGGCCGACACGTCCCAGGTGACGATGATGTCGCCGGCAGAGACGTGGTCGCCCTGCTGTGCGCGCAGGGTGAAGCCCTCGCCGTGCAGTTCGACGGTGTCGATACCCAAATGCACAAGCACACCCAGACCGTCGGGGGAGACGATCACGTAGGCGTGCGGGAATACCTTGAGCAGCGTGCCGCTGATCGGGGCGATGGCGTCGACCACGCCGCGGGGCGGGTCGATCGCGGCGCCCGGGCCCACGATGGCCTGGGCGAAGGTGGGGTCGGGCACCTCGGCGAGCGCCACAGCGCGGCCGGGCACAGGGGAAAGGACGATGACGGGGGCGACCACGGAGGCGCTCACGGGTGCGGCCGGGCTCATAGCAGGTCCTCGATGTCCTCGGCCAGGTTGTCGGCTTCGGGGCCCACGACGACTTGCACAATGGTGCCGGAACGGAAGACACCGTGCGCTCCGGCGGCCTTGAGCGCCGCCTCGTTCACGGCCGCGGGGTCGGTCACCTCGGTGCGCAGGCGAGTGATGCACGCCTCGATTTCGACGATGTTGGTTTTTCCGCCGAGGGCGGCCAGGATCTGCGCGGCTTTGCTAGTCATCTTCTGTTCCTTCTGTGGTGGGCACTGCGACGGGCTCATCGACTTTGATTCGATCGAAGGCCAGGGCCGCACTCGGTGTTGACAAGTGGGGTGCCCTGCCTTCATGATCTAACTATTGGATCGTACCAGTACGGACCACTCAGCGGAAGTGGTACTACACCACTCGGGCTCGACGCCGACCGAACCGATCAACAAGTGAAAGGCAACGCCATGCGCCAGACCCAGGAGGAGAGTTCAATGCTCGCAGCCGGGCCGGTGTCCAAGCAAACGCAGCTGCGCTCGATCCTGCAGGATCTGGTCGAGGAGACCCTGGCTCCACACGCCGCGATTCCGCCCGAGCGCAAGCTGATGGCGAAATACGGCGTCAGCCGGTCGACCGTGCGGGAGGCCATCCGTCAGCTGGTCGAGGAGGGTCTGCTCTACCGCATCCAGGGCAAAGGCACCTTCGTGGCGGGCGAGCGCGTGCAGAGCGATCTGCACCTGGCCTCCTTCACCGAGGACATGCGCCGCCGCGGCCTTGTTCCGGCAACACTCCTGCTGGCCACCGCGCTGATCGAGGCACCGCTCGATGTGCGGGCGGCACTCGGTCTGGGCGCGGGCGCCCGGGTGCAGGTCGTCGAACGGCTCCGGCTGGCCGGCGGCACCCCGATGGCCCTCGAACGCGGCTACTATCCGGCGGAGCTGCTGCCGAATCTTGGCGAGCAAGACCTCACCCGCTCCCTGTACGCGACGTTCGCGACCGAATACGGCCTGCGCATCGACAACGCCGAGCAGGCGGTCTGGGCGGATGCTGCCGGTCCCCAACTCGCGGAGACGCTGGGCGTCACCGCGGGGGCGCCGCTCATCGTCTTCCGGCGCACCTCGTCGGCGGGGTCAGCCGCCATCGAGTACGTCACGTCCTGGTACCGCGGTGATCGCTACCAGATTCACATGACCCTGAATCTCCGGCACCAGCTCTGATCTCCGGCCCGGCATGAGACCGGGCCCCACACACCACACCCATCACAGGAGGAATTCATGTCCAGCATCACCGAAGACGCCGGGACGCGACGAAAAATACCGGGCCTGGGCCAGGCTCAGCGAGTCGGCCGCAGCCTTATGTTGCCCATCGCGGCGTTGCCTGCCGCCGGGCTGCTTCTCCGCATCGGTCAGCCTGACCTGCTCGGCGCCATTCCGGGCTTCGAAACGGGCGGAGCCGTCATCGCCTCGGCGGGCGGGGCACTGTTCGGGGCCCTCCCGTTGCTCTTCGCGGTCGGCGTCGCGATCGGCTTCGCGAAGAAGTCCGACGGCTCGACCGCCCTCGCGGCCGTGGTCGGCTATCTCGTCTTCTCCAAGGTCGGTGAGGCGATGTCGCCTCTCGTACTGGGACTGCCGGCCAAGGGTGACCCCCAGGTTCTCGTCGATTACAGCGTGCTCGGCGGCATCCTGATGGGTATCGTCTCTGCGGTGCTCTGGCAGAAATATCACCGCATCTCCTTGCCCAGCTACCTCGCCTTTTTCGGTGGTCGACGCTTCGTCCCGATCATCACCGCCGTGGTGGCGCTCGCACTCGGTGTTCTGCTCAGCTTCGTCTACCCGGCCTTCGCCGGCGGATTGACTGCCTTCGGCGATGTCGTCACCTCCAACGACATCTGGGGCGGCTTCCTGTACGGCACCACCAACCGGCTGCTCATCCCCGTGGGGCTGCACCACATCCTCAACTCCGTGGTGTGGTTTGTGATCGGCGACTACAACGGCGCCAGCGGCGATATCGCGCGGTTCTTCGCCGGCGACCCCACCGCCGGAACCTTCATGACCGGGTTCTTCCCGATCATGATGTTCGCCCTGCCCGCTGGAGCCCTGGCCATCTGGCATGAGGCGAAGCCGACCCAAAAGAAAATCGTCGGTGGCATCATGCTCTCCGGTGCCCTCACCGCCATGCTCACCGGCGTCACCGAGCCCCTGGAGTTCTCGTTCATGTTCGTGGCGTTCCCCCTCTTCGTCATCCACGCCTTCCTCACTGGAACGTCGATGGCCCTGGTGAACGCACTGGGTATCCGCGACGGTTTCAGCTTCAGCGCGGGTCTGTTCGATTACGTGCTCAACTTCGGCCTCGCCGAGAAGCCGCTTCTGCTCATCCCGATCGGATTGGCGTATGGCGCGATCTACTACTTTTTGTTCCGCTTCGTGATCCGCAAGTGGAATCTGAAGACCCCCGGCCGCGGCGACGACGAGGTGCCCGACGCCAGTGCGCCGGACTCCGCCTCCTCGACGTCGGTCTAGTCCACACAATCCAGAATCTGGAGTACGAAAAATGGCTGAAGTAGTTTTTGTTGACAGTAAGGCCGCGGCGGGAACGCTCGCGGCGGCATCCATTCGCGCACTGATCACCCAGAAGCCCGACGCGGTGCTGGGCCTGGCCACCGGCTCGACCCCGCTCTCGGTCTATGCGGCGCTCGCCGCCTCCCTGGCGGAGAACCCGATGGACGTCTCCCGGGTGCGCGGCTTCGCACTGGACGAATACGTCGGCCTGCCCGCCGACCACCCGGAAAGCTACCGCTCCGTGATCACCCGCGACGCCGTCGTGCCGATCGGCCTCACCCCCGAGAACATCCAGGTGCCGAACGGCGATCTGGCCACGATCGAGACCGCGGGCGTCGACTACGAGGCAGCCATTCGCGCCGCCGGCGGCATCGACGTGCAGATTCTCGGCATCGGCCGCACCGGGCACGTCGGGTTCAACGAGCCGGGGTCGTCGTTCGCGTCGATCACGCGAATCAAGACCCTCGCCGAGAAGACCCGCGTCGACAACGCGCGGTTCTTCGCATCCCCCGACGACGTGCCGATCCATTGCATGACGCAGGGTCTGGGCACCATTCTGCGGGCCCGGCACCTCATTCTGCTGGCCTTCGGCGAGGAGAAAGCGGATGCCATCGCCGCCGCCGTCGAGGGACCGATCACGTCGAGCAAGCCGGGATCCGTCATCCAGCTGCACCCGCATGTGACGGTCATCGTCGACGAGGCCGCCGCCTCCCGGCTCGAGAACCTCGCCTACTACAAGTACGCCTGGGCCAACAAGCACGCCTGGCAGGGGATCTGACGCAGCACTCCCTGACTTGACCCTGACCCCCGTTCCCTGCAACTCGCTGACTCCTGGAGACACCCTCATGACCCCGCCCGCACCCATCCAGGTCGACTCGATGCTCCTCGCTGCCCGGGCCGTGATCGCACCCGATGCGGTGCACACGCCGGGGTGGGTAGACATCCGTGCGGGGCTGATTGTGGCCTGCGGCGCGGGGGAGCCGCCCCGCCCTCCCGACCAGGTCTTCGAGCAGAGCACCCTGGCGCCCGGCTACGTCGACATCCACACGCACGGCGGCGGCGGCAGCAGCTTCAACGACGCCGACACCGACGCAGCCGTGGCGCGGATCACCGCGACCCACCGGGCCCACGGCACGACCACGATGATGGCCAGTCTCGTCACCGGTCCCCTCGACGAATTCGAGCGCACTGTGGCAGCCCTGTCCGGGCTGGTCGAACGGGGAGTGCTGGCCGGCATTCACCTGGAGGGCCCGTGGCTGAGTCCGGCTCACCGCGGGGCCCACGACGAGAGCTTGTTGCGCGAGCCTGATACTGAGACCGTCGACCGGTTGATGCGGGCGGGACGAGGCACCGTGCGCATGGTCACCATCGCGCCTGAACTTGAGGGCGGGCTAGCGGCCGTGACGCAGATCGCGGGCCACGGGGCCGTGGCCGCGATCGGGCACACCGACGCGAACTACGACCTGACGCGGCAGGCGATCGCGGCGGGGGCCACGGCCGGCACGCACGTATTCAACGCGATGCGGCAGATCCACCAGCGTGAGCCCGGCCCGGCTCTCGCCCTGCTTGAAGACCCGAACGTCTTCGCCGAGCTCATCGCCGACGGCGTGCACCTGCACCCGGCCGTCGTACGGTTCATCATCGAAAGCCCGTCGCGGCCCGTCTTCGTCACGGATGCCATGGCCGCCGCCGGCGCGGACGACGGCGCCTACAAGCTCGGAGGCCTGGACGTGAGCGTCGCTGACGGCGTGGCGCGCCTGGCCGACGGCACGATCGCCGGCAGCGTGCTCACCCTGAGCGAAGCCGTGCGCTACGCCGTGCACACCGCCGGAGTGCCGCTGGCCGTCGCTGTGCGGGCGGCCACCCAGAACCCGGCCGACATGATCGGCCTCCCCGACCGCGGTCGGCTCGCCGCCGGCCTCCGCGCCGACCTGATCGTGCTCGACGCGGGCCTATGCGTCACGGCGACGATGCAGGCCGGGGTGTGGTGCGCGGAGTAGCACCCGCTCCCCTCCAAAGCCGCGCCCGCTCCCGCCCGCCCTCCCCCGTCCGGGTCCCACCCTCTCCCGTCCTCGTCCGGGTCCCGTCCGGGTCCCGTCCGCTCCCGTCCGGGTCCCGTCCGGGTCCCGTCCGCTCCCGTCCGGGTCCCGTCCGGGTCCCGTCCGCTCCCGTCCGGGTCCCGTCCGGGTCCCGTCCGCTCCCGTTCGCTCCCGCTGCCGTTCCTTCGCCAAGCCCCGAACGAATTCGACGGAGATTCTCATGAAAAAGTGCCTGGGAGGCCCATTTTCGGTCGTTTCAGGCAAAATCTCCGTCGAATTGGTTCGCGCAGGCTGAACAGAGGGCTCCTGAGCGGAGGGCTCCTGAACAAAGGTTCACTGAGCGCGGATGTCCCGCGCCACCACATCCCACTTCGGCTGACTTCGCCCGCGCGGTGGCGCTCGGCCTCGGTTGGGGGCTGCTGCCCGAGCAACAATGCCTCACCGAGCTCGGCGACGGCCAGCTCGTGGAACTGGCACCCGGGCACCCGATCGACGTGGTGCTCTACGGGCAGCGCTGGCACATTGTCTTCCGGCTGCTGGGCGAGGTGACGGATGCCGTGGGCAGGGTCGCAGCGGCCAGTCTGCACCCGTCGGGTCCCGCGCGGACCCGGGCAGTATTGAGCATGTGCGGCGGTCAAACCTGGGGGAGGTGGGAAGCTCGCGGTCAGTCTCTCGCCCACACCTCGACTTCGCTGATTGAGGTGTCTGCCGCCCGGTCGCCGCCCACGCCGCCCACCGCGATGGCGATCGTGAGCACGATCTCTGTGGTGCTGCCCTTCGGGATTGCCAGGCTTTGATACGCGGCATAGTCGGCGACCGGCTTCTGACGAAGCATGGAGGGTTGGATGCCCTGGTCGGTCTTCACGGTGAACTGCCTCACCCGGGCATTGCGGAGGAACAAGGCCTCCGACTTCGCATAGCCATTGATCACGCAGACGAGCTGCACATCGGGTGTGCCAGGCAGAGTCAGAGTTAGCGTCTCGTTCTTGCCTAGACCGTCAACGCCCTCCACCCACGACGTGCCGAGATCCCCATCGATCGCCAAAGCGGCTGGATGCTCGACAATAATGGGGTCGGATTCCGTCAGGGCACTGGAACTCTCGGCGCCGACCCCTGACACCAGGTGCAGCCCGCGGGGATCATCGCAGTCGGCCTCGGCGAGCGCGCTCTTGAAGAGCGGAGTGAGCGCAAGGAGCAGCAGGGACGTGGCGACAGCCGTAAGGATGCCGATTAGCAGCCCACCCACAACGCCCGGCCAGCGGCTTTGCGGCGGTTGCACGACGCCGACCCACATCCTCGGTTCGTTGGCGTTTCCGCGAGAAGCCATCTCCGCTCCAGTTCACTTCGTGTGACACCGGTATTGACGATTCCAGGAAGTCCAGAACACGCGGGATCGCATGTGTCAGGACGAATGCAATGCTTTGGCCGGAGCCTACGCGCAGGAGCATCGCTTCGGTCGGAAGCCTCGAGGGGTGTCGCCAAGCCGCTTCTGGTCGGCAAACGGATTGCCGAATGGCCACCACGGCTGCCCCTCGGCCCTCACCGCACACCCCCGACTACTCCTCCACAAAACCACTTTGACCAGCTCATTCACACTCCTGTGCCACGGCCGTCGAATGTCAGTGGCACCCCGTAACGTGACTGCTATGACCACCTCAGTCAGCACCTCGCAGGCCCAGCTCGGCTCGCGTTTCGACGCGATAGCCGCCGTCGACCGCAGCCTCGCGCGGGGCTTCGCGCAGCGGGCCGACCTGATCGATGACGCCCGCAGGTTCAGCGAAGCCACGGCCGCGAGCGCTCCCCGCAACACGAGCTCCCGGTGGGACCCCGACGAGATCGCCCGGCGCGAATTCTCGAGCGAACTGGCCTGCACCTTGCGCATCCCCGCACCCACCGCCGAGGGTCTGATCGCCGAGTCCCGGGCCCTGGCCGAAGACCTCCCCGGCACCCGGGCGGCGCTGCAAGCCGGCGAGATCAGCTACCGGCACGCCCAGGTGATCATCGGGCAGGCCCTCTCGGTGCCCGCCGCGGCCCTGTCCGATTTCGAGGAGGCGCTGCTGCCGGCCGCGCGCGCTCTGACGGCGGCCAAGCTCAAGCACAAGGCCCGCGTGCTCCGCGAGCGCCTGCACCCGGAGTCCATCACCGCCCGGCGGGAGAAGTCCTTCGCGGAACGCACCTCCTGGGTGCAGGCGGAGCCCGACGGAATGGCGACGCTGAGCCTGACCACGAGCGCCGACGTCGTGCACGCCATCTTCGCCCGGGCAAACGATGCCGCGCGCAGCCTGCAGGGGCCGGGGGAGCCGCGTTCCCCCACCCAGATGCGCACCGACGTGATGACCGACCTGCTGATCGACGGGGTGACTCCGTCGGGAATCGGCACGGGCATCCGTGCCACGGTCCAGATCACGGTCCCGGTGATGACCCTCCTCGGCCACAGCGAAGAACCCGGCTACCTCGAGGGCTACGGGCCGATTGACCCCGACACGGCCCGCGACCTGGCCTCGCGAGCACCGAGCTTCACGCGCATCCTGGTTCATCCCGAAACCGGGGTCGTGCTCTCGGTCGGCCGCACACGCTACAAGGTGACGAAAGAGCTCCGGCGGTTTCTCCGCCTGCGCGACGAAACCTGCCGCTTCGCCGGTTGCAACCAGCCCGCGCGCGGCGCCGATCTCGACCATACCCATGAATGGCAAGACCTCGGCCACACCGCCCACGACAACCTTGCCCATCTCTGTCCGGGCTGCCATGCGTTGAAGACGGAGACCGGGTGGACGGTGAAACAAGAGCCAGGCGGCATCCTCACCTGGCACTCACCGACCGGACGCCCATTCGTGACGGAACCGGCCACCCCGATCGCCACTCCGGGTGCACCCGCGGGTGCGTCTCGGGCCGGCGCCGGGCCGCCGAGACCCGCCCGGCCACCGCTGCCCGATGAGGCCCCGTTCTGACCGGCATCGTTTCGATGCAAACGGATGCCCGACCGCCGCTACCAGGTGTCTGGACCACCGCTACCATCAAGCGCTACTCGCCACAGGGCTTGCCCGGGATTGACGAAGGCGCGTCGTGGCAACTCGATGGTTTGCGCGCGACCGTGGGAGAGCGCGTACGTTTCCGGCAGTGACCGTCTGCGTCGTTTTAGCCGTATCGAACCTGGTCGACCAGCCGCTTCAGCGAAACCTGCAACGGCGCGAACCCCTCCGGCTTGCGAGTCACCGTGGCCTCGTCCAGGTAGACGTCCCGGCGAATCTCGAGCATCACCGAACTCACCCGCGCATCGCTGCGGTAGTGCTTGAGCGGCACGTACGAGCCCGCGAACGGCGCATTGGCGTGCGCGTCGAGGTCAGGGAAGCATCCGCCAACCGTGGCCAGAAGGTCGACGGATGCGTGGAACGGCTCCGACCCGACGCAGAGCGGTGCCCGGTAGCCGCCGCCGTGCAGCTCATCCGACAGCTCGGCCTCCGGGTAGGAATGAACGTCGAAGATCACGGCTCGCCCGTGCACGGCCAGTGTCGCGTCCACGCGCTCGGTGAACCGGGCCGAGTAGGTGGTGAAGTAGTCCATCAGGAGCTTCTCGTCGGCGGCGGACACCCGCCGGATCTCCTCGCGCCGTGGGTGTAGAGCACGCCCATGCCGACCGCGTTCATCTCTTCGGTGTCGCCAGGGAACCGCTCGACGTCGACCGCGAACCGCGAGAGCCCGTTGATGACCGCGCTCGCACCCGTGATGGCCCCGACGAGTTCGTCGGTGAAGTGGTCGGTCATGATGTCTTTCTCCGCCTCCGACTCGGCCGGTGAGATGACGTAGGAGTGCAGGTGCTCCGCCGGGATCGCACGCCCGCCGTGCGGTGCGTGCAGGATCACGGGTGACGTCGCCGAGTTGTCGATCAGGCGGAACAGCGCGGTTTCGGTGTGGGTGGTCATCGGGTGCCTCCAGGCCGTGGCGCTCCCGGTCGGAAGGAGTTCAGGATCTCAGGGGCCACCGACATTCGGTCACTGATGCTCCGTGGCCCCTGCTCTAGGGTGAAAGGAATGCACCACAGGAGACGTTCCGAGCAAAGACAAACTCCTGTTCTGGGCCTACCTTGGCGCGCAAGCGGGGTCATCTCGGGCTGCGATTGGAGCAACAAACAGAACGAGGGGGCCGCATGACTCGTGCGAATGGCAACTGGAATCAGCCGATGAGTTCCGGAACGGACCCCAGGCCAAGGTGGTCGACTTCTGGCGTTTCGGGATGGGAGATGCGCGAACGAACAATCTGCGCGGCTACCTGGCCGAGTACGTGGTTGGCCTCGCCGTAAACGCAATTCCCGCGAGTCGAGTCGAGTTGGACGCGTACGACGTGCTGGCGCTCAGCGGCACCCGCATCGAGGTCAAGACCTCAGGCCTTGTTCAGGCCTGGAATAAGTCTGATCCGCGTTCTCAAACAAAACCGCGTTGGAAAGTGCGAAAGGGAAACGCCCACACTGACATTGGTGGGAAGCCGAAGCGACTTCACGCCGATGTGTATGTCTTTGCCTTGGTTACGTCGACCTGTTCGGCCGATTACGACCCGCTCGACCTCGATAAGTGGGAGTTCCGGGTGGCGAGCCGCTGGCAGATCGACGAGTTTGATCGGTCCACATTCACGCCGAGCAATTTGACCGTCGATGGAATTCAACCGGTTCGTTGGGCCGGACTCAAGGATGCCATAGCCGCGGCTGGGCCCCAGTCCGTGACCGACGAGATGTCGCTATTCGTTGCCATCAAGTTGGCCACGGAGCACCTCGGAGAGCGTAGCCAGGCTGGAATTGGGTCTTAGCACATGGAATCAAAGCTTTTCTGGCAACCGCGCGCGCTTCTGAAGGAGTTGGAATCAGCAGGAGATTGGCCGCGTCTTGCGACAGTTTTCGTGACGCTCGAGTAGTCATCGATTCTGTAAGGGCGGCCCGCCCGTTCTGGGGCTGTAGTCAGCGTTCCCCGCCCGCTAGATTCGGCCCAGGGAATCGGGGGATCCATGAGTATTGAGGCGCCATCGATGAGGCAGCCTTCCACGCCCTCCCGATTAAACAGTGGCGTAAAGGCGCCGTGGCATTCAGGACGACGGGTTGTTGAGACCGCTCTCGTTTTGTGCCTGATCCTCCCTCTTTCGGCGTGCTCAGGTTCGCGTCCGAATATACGAGAGGAGGCAATGTTTGAGGCCAGGATCACCATAGAGAAGGTCTCCGCCCTAGCCATCGAAAGCGCCATTGGCCACAACCTCGACAGCTACTTGGATGCGGTGTCCACAGGAGACGTCTGGCCCAAGCCGGCGTTCGCCACAATCCGCGAAGACACAGATGAACAGACACCCGGTTGGGCTCGCGGAGCGGCGTTCGGAGCGGTAGTCGATCGATCAATGTCCTACCCGAAGGTGCTGGTTAGCTACGCCGCATCGGGGCAAAGCTCCACCGGAAGTGGATTCAATTCGAGGGTTGCCAACGTGTTGGTCTGCGTCAGCATCGAGGTCGAGTTCGTGGGCGACCGGGTTGATGTCTATATGCCCCCTTCTATCGCTGCCGTGGAATGTCCCGCCGACGTACAAAAATACTTCGGCGGGAACGAATTGGTCACGCTTGACGAGGTGTTCGCCGCATCTCCATGACGTTAGTGGCGGCTCAAAGTCACCGACTTTCGATAGCGCCAACCGCCACGGTGGCTGAAGACGGCTGTGAGGGGTCGCAAATCGACCTTCCTGAGTCGATTGAAGGTCGATTTGTGACCCCTCACGGCTTCGGCAGGGCGAATCAGGAGCCTCCGAATCGGTGTGGAGTCTGTTCCAGACCTGGCGCAGGCATCCACATTCACTGCCGGGACACCCCCACTGGGGACAAAAAAGCAGGCCAAAGCCCTCTTTCGCGGCGCGCCCCCACCTAGGCTTGAACTTTGCAGTAAAGCCAATCAGTTGGGGGACTGAAGCGTGAGTTCGGATAATGTGTTGCTCGCAACGGGGGCGCTGGTCGTGGCGCACTGCGGGATCCTGATGGGCACGGTGTGTCTGCCGTTCGCGGCGTCGTTCCTCCTGGACGGAATCGTGCAGCTTCTGCGAGGCGACGGCCCGAAGCTGTTCCTGGGCAGCCTGGGCCTGGTGGTTCTGCTTGCCGGTGCCGGATACGCCCTGTGGCAGTTCGGAGCCGGCTACCCCGGAGTGGAAATGGAGAGGCCGGCCCTCATGGTCACTGTTTCCCTCTACCTGGTCGCGGTCTCCACTGTGCTGGCGCTGATCGGGTTCGTGCTGCGAACGGTGAGGCTCCTCCGGGACGCCCGGCGGGAGGCGGACAGGCTGCAGTACATGCAGATGTCTCCCCTGTGACGCCGGCTGAGCACCGCGCTGCCTCGGACTGACCGGCTCGTCTCGACCCTCAGTTGCGGAAGGTGAGCGCCAAAGCCCGATCGGCCTCGACACTGGCCCGGTGAAGTTCTTGATTAGCGGCCATTTCGGGGCGACGGCGGATGATGAGCCAGGCGATGCCGAGCCCGATGAACCACACTGGCGTCACGACCAACGCCTGCAGCGTATCCGTCTTCTGGGTGAGCGCCCAGATCAGGAATACGAAGAACGCGAGCAGGACATAACTCATGTACACGCCGCCGGGCATTTTGAACTTGGACGCTGCGTGCAGCGCCGGGCGGCGCTTGCGATACACGATGTAGCTCACCACGATGATGGTCCACACGAAGATGAACAGCACCGACGCCATTGTTGTCACCACGGTGAACACGGCCATGATCGATGAACTCGAATACAGCAGCACAGCCGATATGAGCAGGAACATGCACGAGAACAGCAGGGCGTTGGCCGGCACCTTGTGGCGGGTCAGACGTTGGAACCGCCCCGATGCCGTGCCCTCGACCGACAGCCCGAAAAGCATTCTGGATGTTGAATACAGACCGGAGTTCGCTGAGGATGTCGCGCTCGTGAGCACGACGAAGTTGATCACGGCCGCGGCCCCGCCGAGCCCTGCGAGGGCGAACATCGCCACGAACGGGCTCACATCGGCGCGGACCTCACGCCACGGCGTGACCGTCATGATCATGATCAAGGCGAGAACGTAGAACAGCATGATGCGAATGGGAATGGAGTTGATTGCCTTGGGAAGGTTCTTCTCCGGGTGCTGCGCTTCGGCGGCCGTGGTGCCCACGAGCTCGACCCCGAGGAACGCGAACACGGAGAGCTGGAAACCGGCGATGAACCCCATCGGGCCGGTCGGGAACATCCCGCCGTCGTTCCACAGGTTGGTGAAACTCGCCGGGGTGCCGTTGGGGGACTGGAACTGAGTGAACACCATCACGAGGCCCACGACGATAAGCGTGACAATTGCCACGATTTTGATCAGCGCGAACCAGAACTCGGTCTCGCCGAACGCCTTGACGCTCGTGAGGTTGAAGCCGAGCAGAATCGTTACCGCCACGAGCGCCGGAATCCATAGCGGCAGATCGGGCCACCAGAAGCTCGTATACAGCGCGATCGCGATCAGCTCGGCGATGGCGGTGACGATCCAGCACACCCAGTACGTCCAGCTCGTGAAGAAGGCGGCCCACGGCCCGAGCAGGTCACCGGCGAAGTCGCTGAACGACTTGTATTCGAGGTTGGAGAGCAGCAACTCGCCCATGGCCCGCATGACGAAGAACAACATGAAGCCGATGATCATATAGACGAAGATCACGGACGGCCCCGCGAGGGAGATCGTCTTCCCCGAGCCCATGAACAGGCCCGTTCCGATCGCACCGCCGATGGCGATGAGCTGGATATGACGGTTCGAGAGCGATCGTGCCAGGTGTGGTTGCGCGTTCGGCGCTGGATGCGTGCTGGTTTTCACTTGCGACATCGGAGATACTTCCTTGTAGTCCAGGCAATGGGCACAGTGTCGGGGTCACCGATCTCTGCAGAAATTGTGGGTCGCGGATGCCGGGGCCGACCGATCAGGCCGTACCCGGCATCCGCGACCAGTGCTGCTAGACCAGCGCGAGCTCGACCTCTGAGACGAGGTCGGTCCAATCCGTGAGCGGTAGGTCGAGGGCGACGCTGACCGAGCGGTTCGCGACCTTTCCGGCGGCGATGTTCAGGCCACCGGCAAGGGCGGCGTCCCGCTCGAATGCTGCACGCACGCCACGGTCGGCAATCGACAAAGCGTAGGGCAGAGTCACGTTCGTCAGCGCGAGGGTCGACGTCTGCGGGACGGCGCCGGGCATGTTGGCGACGCAGTAGAAGATCGAACCGTGCACGGGGAAGGTGGGGTTCTCGTGCGTTGTGGCGTGTGTGCCCTCGAAGCAGCCGCCCTGGTCGACCGCGATGTCCACGAGCACGGAGCCCCGCTTCATGCGCGACACGAGCTCGTTGGTGACGAGCTTGGGGGCCTTGGCGCCGGGGATCAGCACGGAGCCGATCACGAGGTCGGCTTCGGTGACGGAACGGTTGATCTCGTAGGCGTTCGAGGCGATGGTCTTCAGACGTCCGGCGTACTGGGCGTCGAGTTCGCGCAGGCGGTCGATGTTGATGTCCAGGATGGTGACGTCAGCGCCCATCCCGATGGCCATGGCGGCGGCGTTGGAGCCAGCGACGCCGGCACCGATCACAGTCACCTTGGCGGCCCGCACCCCGGGCACCCCGCCCATCAGCATGCCCGGGCCACCACCGGGTCGGGTCATCGACGCGGCGCCGACCTGAACGGCGAGGCGTCCGGCAACCTCGCTCATCGGGGCAAGCAGCGGCAGTGAACGGTCAGCCTTCTGCACGGTCTCGTAAGCGATCGCGGTCACGCCGGACTCGAGCAGGGCGCTGGCGAGGGCGGGCTCTGCGGCGAGGTGCAGGTAGGTGAAGAGGATCAAGCCCTCACGAAAGTACGAGTACTCGGCCGCGATCGGCTCTTTCACCTTGAGGATCATGTCGGCGCTGGCCCACACCTCGAAGGCGGTCTTGACGATGGTTGCACCGGCGGCTTCGTAGTCGGTGTCAGCGAAGCCGGAGGCGATTCCCGCGCCGGCCTGTACCAGCACGGTGTGGCCGTGAATCTTGGCTTCGTGCACTCCGGCGGCGGTGATGGCCACGCGGAACTCGTTGTTCTTGACTTCGGTTGGAACGCCAATGATCATGGGGAACTCCTGCTTCTTGTAGACGCCTGCTGATCGACTTTGGTCAGCTTTAAAACGATAAACCCGGATTTAAAGGCCGCCCCGGCTCCGCCATGGGGATAACGGAGGCCGAGGGCAACTCCGTCGCGCGGTGCACAAGGCAGAAAATTGCCGTTTACACAGGTATTTGTCTTTCCCGAGGCCGGTGGTCAGAGGCGGACTCATCGTGCAGACACCCCGCAGTCGGCTCGACATCTGTAGCGCCCAGGTGCGTCGATCGTCTGCTGACGTCCACGCTGCTCCGTTAGATTGAATCTATGAAAACGGCCGATATTGACCAAGCAGTGGTCAACATCGCCGCGCGAATTGACCGGGCTCTCTCGCTTGAAGACCTCGACGGCGGGCTGCTCGCGTATAGCGCGCATCAACCCACGGCCGACCGAGTGCGCACGAACTTTCTGCTGAGCAAGGTTGTTCCGCCCGATGTCAGCGCCTGGCAGCTCAGCCACGGTATCGCCTCGGCAGTGAAGCCGGTTCCCGTGCCGGCCAACGCCGACCTCGGAATGTTGGGCCGCGTGTGCGTGCCGCTGCTGGCACGTGGATTCCGGGTGGGGTATCTGTGGGTCCTCCAGCTCGACGACGAGCAAACGCCCGAGGTGATTCTGCGTGAGCTGCGGCTCATCCGCCCGGAGATGGACGCCCTCGCAGAGATGCTGCTCAACCGTTCCAGCGCCGATTCTAAAGCGCGGCGCGCCGACGAGGCCCAATTCCTCGCCGCGTGCTTGGGGGACCGCAATGCCGGCGTGGCGGTGGACGGTTGGCCTGGTGTGCACGGGCGCGGACCCTGGCGGCTCGCCGCGCTGCTCGAGCGCGGTGACAACGCGCAGCGCGACCCCGCCAAGAGCGGCCTGCTGCACCGTCTCGCCGCACTCTATGCCACGCTTGGTATCAATACCGTGCTGTTCTCGGCCGGCACCGAAACGCATGCCGTTCTGCTGCTCCACGACGAGATTGACGGCTTCGACCTGTCCGAGGTTCGAATGCGCTTTGAGTTCGAGGTGTCCCGCCGCGGTGGGCAGGTGGCTGCACCCGCCCTGATCGGGCTGAGCGAGCCCTTCACCGACCTGCGACGGCTGCCCGGTGCCTACTCCGAGGCGCGGAGCGCCGTGCAAGCGGCCAGGGTTGATACTCAGCTCGGCACGCTCGTATCGTTTCGCGCTACCGGGGTCTACCAATTCCTGGCCGTCGCAAGTCGAGACGTGTTGCCGTCCGAGTCAGCGCTCTTCTCCGAACTCCGGGCACTCGACCGAAACGGGGAGCTGCTGCCCGTGCTCGAGATGCTCTACGACAAGAACGGGTCCGTGGCCGAGGTCGCAGAGCACCTGCATTTGCACCGAACCAGTATTTACAACCGGCTGGCACGCATCCGTTCCGCATTGGGCGTCGACCCGCTCGGCGGGCAGGCGCGCCTTGAGCTGCACCTGGCTCTCAAGGCCGACCGCTGGGCTGGCCGTCCGCGCCTCTGACGGGCCTGCCCGGATTGGTCTCAGACGTTTCGGTATACGCGGGGAACGCGGGGACTGATGCGGGTGACCACTTCGTAATTGATGGTGCCGGCGGCCGCCGCCCACTCGTCAACGGATGCGTCGTCGTCGCCGGGGCCGAACAGCACCGCTTCGGCACCGATCACCGACGAGCCGGAGGCCACGAGTGCGGCCTCACCGAGGTCGATGACCATCTGGTCCATGGCGATGCGCCCGACCACGGGATAGGTCACGCCGTTGACTCGCACCGGGCCTCCCGTGGCGATGCGCGGAATGCCGTCGGCGTAGCCCAATGGAATCAGGGCGAGCGTCGTCGGGGCCGTGGTGCGGTAGTTGAGCCCGTAGGAGACGCCCTGTCCGGCGGGAACGTCTTTGCTTACCGATACGAGCGTGCGCAAGGTCATCGCCGGGCGCAATCCGAGATCGTTCGAGGTCTGGTTGGCGAACGGCGACAGGCCGTAGATGGCCAGCCCCGCCCGCACCAGATCGAAGTGCGTGTCGGGGCGGGACAGCGTGCCGGCGCTGTTGGCGAGGTGCCGCACCATCGGGCTCAGCCCCGCCTCCTGCGCCACAGCAACGGCCGTCGTGAATGCCGCAACCTGTTCGTCGGTCTCGACGCGGTCGGGTTCATCGGCCACCGCGAGGTGCGAGAAGATGCCCACGACGGTCACAGATCCGCTGGCTTCCGCCTGTCGGGCGCGGGCCACGAGCTCGGCCCACTCTGTGGGGGTGCTGCCGTTGCGGCCCAGACCGGTGTCAATCTTGAGATGAATGCGTGCGGTTTTTTGCTGCTGCTGCGCGGCCAGGGCGATGAGCGGCAACTCCCAGCCGGAGCATCCGAGATCAATGTCCGCGGCGATTGCCGCGGCGAAGTCGCTGTCTGTGGTGTTCAGCCAGGCCAGTACCGGCACCGGGATGGCCGCAGCGCGCAGTGCCAGTGCCTCCGATATATGTGCCACGCCGAGCCACTCCGCTCCCGCCTCGAGCGCCGCGCGAGCGACGGGGAGAACCCCGTGACCGTAGGCGTCCGCTTTGACGACCGCCATCAGCCGGGCTGGGGCGGCGAGCGCAACGAGGTGGCGAACGTTGTGTCTGATCGCGTCGAGGTCGATCACGGCTGCGCGCTCCGGCAGCCGTTCGGTGGCGGTGGGCACGGCTGCTGTTATCACACGTTGCAGCCTAACCCTCGGGTGGTGCGGCCCTGCGTTCGTGGTTGAGTGCCCCGGCAAGCGCGGGCTGTCACTGGGCTGCCGTCGGTATCCGCGGTACAAGAGCACGCTCACGCCGACCTGAGCGTGATCGTGACGGGTCGTAAATGACCTCAATCGGGGCGCCCTCCCGGTATCCAATCCCCTGGGGGCGGCCTAGCGTTCGAACTGTACGCGTCAACCCCGCTGTCCCCGCACCAGGAGGAGGAATCATGACCGTGAACCCAGCCGGGGCAGCCGGCATCCGTGTGAAGACTGCCCGTGACATCGAGGCGACCGGAGACCCCGGCGCCTTGGACCGCTACCTCATTGACAGTGCGGACTCGGGTGGGGTGATCGCCGTCGTTGAACATCTGCTGGCGCCGCTCACCCTCGCGGCACCGATCCACCGGCACAGTCGGGAAGACGAGTACAGTCTCGTGCTTGCCGGGCGGCTCGGCGTCTTCGAAGAAGGCGACGAAATCGTGGCCTTGCCGGGTGAGCTGGTGTTCAAGCCGAGGGGGCGCTGGCACACCTTCTGGAATGCCGGCGAGGAGCAACTGCGGGTCCTCGAATTGATCGCACCCGGCGGGATCGAACAGCTCTTCCGCCAGTTGGCCGAGCCGGGTGGCGAGTACGACCCGGCGACGCTCCCGCCGCTGGCGGCCCAGTATGGCTGCGATGTCGACTTCGAGGCCACCATGCCCCTGATGCAGCGGCACGGGCTCGTCTTCTGAGGCACCGGCGACCCCTCACAGCGCCCGTGAGCATCCCCGACGCGGGCGATTGAAGGTCGATTGGTTGCCTCTCACGGAGTCAGCGTGGCCGACTCACCCCACCGCGTGCCGAAACACCTTCGCCGGCTTGCCGACCACGCCCTGCTGGTAGGCATCCGTCTCGACCAGTTGGCCCAGCATGTGCCGGCGGAACGTGTCCTTGCCGAGCGGCTCGCCCGCGATCGCCGAGTGCAGCCGCAGCAGCTCGAGCAGCGTGAACTCCGGCCCGAGCAGCCGCTCCGGGTCGGCGAACGCGCGATAGGAGGCCCGCAGGGTGTCCACCGCCATCTCGATGATCTTCCTGTGGTCGTAGACCAGGTCGTGCACCTCGGCCACGGGCGTCAGGTCGACGTGGGCGACGGATGCCTCCGGCACCACCACGAGATGCGCCACCGACATCACCCAGCCCCGGTTATCCCGGTCGGGGTCATCGAAGACGTGCAACTGGCGCGGTCTGAGTCCCTCGATGTGTGCCTTGTCGCGCAGGGAGCGGAGCACGGCCTCGGCCAGCGTCTCCCGCTCATGCACGAACGTTCCCGGCAAACGCCAGCCGGTCTTGTTCTGCACCAGTGCAACGCAGAGCGCGCCGTCTTTCACCGTGAGCACCGCCGTGTCCACCGCCACCGACGGCCGCGGATAGTCGGTCAGGAGCTTCTTGGCACTGTCTCGATACTCGGTCACTAGGTAATTGTCGCAGGTTTGATCTATGTTGTGAATAGATCAAGATTGATCGAATCAAAACCCAAATCAGGGGGACCAAATGAAACACACACTTCATGTCGGACACGGCACCAGCTTCGGCGCCGTGACACTCTTCCCGGTCTGGACGGATGCGCCCGGCCTGACCGGCCTCGACTGGTCGAGCGCCGGCCTGCACGTCGCCGAGCGGGAGGGTGGGCCGGTGGTCGGCGAGCTCGTGGTGCAGAACACCGGTGCCAAGCCGGTCGTGCTGCTCGAGGGTGACCTGCTCGCCGGTGGCTGGCAGGACCGCATGGTCGCCGCCAGCACGATCATCGACCGCGGGGAGGGCCGGGTGGTCGAGGTGGTCTGCGTCGAGCACGGGAGGTGGGGCGGCGACCAGGAGCACGGAGCCCGCGGGCGGCGCGGGGCGGCATCCGTTCGGTACGGACTCGACCGGGCCCGGCACCCCGAGCCTCACGGCGGGCAGAACGTCCAGAACAATGGCGAGCAGCTCGAACCCGCCCAGTATCAGGTCTGGAAGCGGATCGGCCGGTTTGAGACCGAGCTCGGCGGCACGGAGAGTTCCTCGATGCTCGACCACCTGGGCCGGGCGCCGAGGGTCGACGCCGGCCGCCTGCCCGGCCAGCGCGGCGTGGTCGTCGGCATCGGGGGAGTCGTGGCCTGGGGCGAGCTGTTCGGCAGCACCGCCGGGCTCGCGAGCCGGTGGACCGGCCTGGTGAACGCGGCCATGCTCGACGCGCAGCTGGCGCCCGCCGCCAAGACGCCCGCCTCGGCCGCACGGCACTTCGTCAGCGGCTGGTCCGCGATGCCCGCGATGGACACCCAGGCCCTGGCCGCGCAGTCGGCGGCTGCCCTCGACTCGCTCTTCGACCCGGTGCCCCTCGAACACGGCGGAGACGCCCACGGTGTCGCTCCGATACTGTCGAGGCGGGGGAAGTTGAGTCTGAGCGGCATCCGTCACCGTGATCGCCTGGTGCACGCCACGGTGTTCAACACCGCGCACCCGCAGATGGAAAACGCCGGGGGGCACGCATGACTCTCACACGTCCGGCACGCTTCGACTACGCCTACCTCGGTGACGTCTCCACCCTGATCCGGCATCCGCACGACGCCGGGGTCTGGCTCGGTGCGGCCGGAGCCCTCGACGCTCTACCGGCCGAGATCGACGCGGTGGTCTCGCTCTGCCGGGTCGGCCGCAGGCAGGTGCCGGCGCGCATCCGTCATCACCTGCAGGTGCGCCTGATCGACCGGGACGACCCCGCGGAAAACCCCGACCTCGACGTCGTGCTCAGCGCCACCGTGGACGCCATCGCCGCGCTGCGGGCGGAGGGCCACACGGTGCTGCTGCACTGCGCACAGGCGCAGAGCCGCACCCCGTCGGTCGCCGCGCTCTATGCGTCCCTGCATCGGGGCGTGCCGATCGAGCAGGCGCTCGCCGAGGTCGTGGCTGCCCTACCGGTGGCGGCGCCGAAGCGTTTCCTACGCGAGGCCATCGTGCGGCTGAGCCCGGCCCATGAGGCAGCGTCCGCGCAGACGGATGCCGCTCCGCACCTGACTAACAAGGAGACCACACCATGAGCGACGCGGCATCCAACGATTCCGGTAACAGCTTCGTGACCAACAACGACGACGACGACGGCGGAGGCGACGGCTTCGAGGAGTACAACCCGCCCGCCGACCGCTTCCTCACCGCGCAGCTGTGGTGGATCGCGAGCGAACTGGTGCGGCGGCATCCGCACCTGCGCATCTCGGGCCACGAGGTCCCCGGCGATGGCCGCCTGGTGATCGTGCATGACGAGCAGGACGGTATGAGCATCCAATGGGATCTCGTCGGCGGCTGCAAGTACCTGGTCAACGGCGTCGTGACCAGCATCAGCTGGATCGAGATGATGGCAGCCATCAGCCCGCACGAGACCGTCAAGCGCATCGAGGTGGCGACGGGCCTCGGCATCCCGAAGGCCACCCCGGTGACGACGCCGCGATCGCTGACCTACCGGGTGATGGCCAGTGCGCTCGCCACCGCCGTCGACGACCGGCACGACTGGTACGCGATGCCGGCGCCGATGAACCCCGACGACGACCCCGACTGCGCCTACTTCCGGCCGTTCCCCACGGCGATCGAGGCCCGCGACGCCTACGTGCTGGCGGTGGACGAGCAGCTCGCGGCGACCGGTCGCAGCATCCACTTCTTCCAGCCGTTCTGGGCGCTGTTGCGCAACCTCGAGCCGATCGCCATCTTCGATGCGGCCGGCGTGATCCACACGGTGATGGGCGCGACCGAGCTGATGCCGGCCTACGAGTACATCGACCGCAAGCTCGCCCTCACCACGGCCCGCGTTCTGGGCCCGTACCTGCCGTGAAGACACCCGAATCAAGGAGCACCGCCATGACGCACCACGAAACGCCTGCACCCAAGAAAATCCTGTACATCGACCTCGACAACACGCTCGTCGACTTCCCGAGCGGCATCGCGCGGCTGAGCGAGGCGGACCGAGTGAAGTACGCGGGCCACTACGACGATGCCCCCGGAATCTTCGGCCTGATGGACCCGTTGCCGGATGCCCTGGAGGCCTACCGCGAGCTGGCCCAGCACTTCGACACCTACATTCTGTCGACCGCACCGTGGCACAACGCCTCCGCCTGGCACGACAAGGTGCTCTGGGTACAGAAGCACCTCGGTATCGAAAGCGAGACTGCCGCCTACAAGCGGCTGATCCTTTCCCATCACAAGAACCTCAACCGCGGCGACTATCTGATCGACGACCGCTCGGCGAACGGCGCAGGCGGCTTCGAAGGTGAGTGGCTGCAATTCGGGCCGGATGCCGCGTTCCCGAGTTGGGCATCCGTTACTGACTACCTCATCGCAGGTGCCAGGCCCTCACAGTTTCACGACGCCATCACTCTGGCCCGCATGGCGCATGCAGGGCAGGTCGACAAGCTCGGCGTCGCGTACATTTACCACCCCCTGGCGGTGATGCAGCGCGTGAGCGGCACCGATGCGAAGATCGTGGCCGTGCTGCACGACGTCGTGGAGGACACCGACGTGACCCTCGACGACCTGCGCAGCCGGGGCTTCTTCGAGGAAATCGTCGCGGCAGTGGATGCTCTCACGAAGGTAAGAGGGGAGTCGCTCGACGAGTCGATGGCTCGCGTCAGAGCCATCCCGCTCGCGCTGATCGTGAAGCAGGCCGACATCTCGCACAACGCCGACCCGGCGCGGCAGGCGGGTTTGTCCGATGAGTCTCGCGTCAGGCTGACAGAGAAGTACGAGACGTCTGCCCTGCTGTTGGGCACGACTCTTGAGCAAATCCTCCAGCAGTTCGGGGCGCCGAATTCCACTGTGCGAGTGGCAGTAATGCACGGCGCCTGACCATGAGCGACCGATTTCTCCTTGAGCGTCAGCGCATCAGTGAGCACCCGATGGGCAATGCCAGCTTCTTCGACAATGCCGGCCAAGCACTACAGGGCGGTCAGTCTGAGTGGTTCTGGGGTGTACCTGGCGTATTCCAGGCCCTTGCCGCTCCACTTTCCCTCCAGCGGGTTCCCGCCGCGCCGGACGTGCGCGACGTGCACGAGCAGGCCCTTGGCTACTGGGCTGCATTGCACTATTTGCTGCTACATCGGCTGGGATGGGCCCATCCAGATAGAGGTTTGCGGTGGTGGTATGACGAGGGGAAGCCGGTCGAGGATCCGACGCTGTCTCTCATCTCCGAGGTGTGGGACCGCGACGGAAACTTGGACGCGTATCTTGGCTGGCTCTTGAAAGGTCGCCCAGTGTTCCTCAACGCGGACGGCCCCGAATCGGCCACATGGCCAGCCGATCTCGAACCGCTGGCGCCTCACTGGGAGAGGTGGGTGAGAGAAGTTGAAGCAGCCGCCGAGCTCACGGGGTCCGAGTACTTTCAGGGGGGATGGGACCCTCTGCATCTGACCGGTCACTCGGGCGAATGCGGTGTTCCCGACCCGACTTCGACGATTTCCGTGATCTCACGCATTGACCGTCGGGCCTCCTTTCTGACCAACACGATGGACGCCTGGCATTTTGACCTTGAGAAGCAGGCAAAGAAACTGCCTGATATCGGTCAACGTTCCTGGCGGGTCGATGTCATCGTCAGACCGGTTGGTTTCCTGGGAACCTATCGGCGATCGAGTGTGACCGGCCTATGGTTCACCGGGCGGCACCAAATCCACGCTGCGGGTAACTGATCAAATGATCCTTTCGCAGCCCAAGTTCACTATGCACGACATCGGACCCAGAGGTGTCACTGGCGACACTGAAAGGCCGTGTGCGGGGGTTGGCAGGAGCGAAGACAACGCTCAATACACTGGTGGCGTGTCGGAAACATTTGTGGTTATAGAGCTTGCGCATGGTGAACGAGAAAGCCGGACCGGGAGAATCGTCGAGGTGCACAGCCACAGCCACTTCACCGTTGAATGGCAGCCGGGCAATCGGCAAGAGGTGAAGCTGCGCAGCGGTTTAATCCAGGCGCGAGTGGGGTCACCACGGTACCTGCAATACATGGATCCTGACGATCTCCCGCGACTGATGACCGAGGCGCCCCTCGAATTCTTCATCACCGTCATTCGCGAGGAGAAGACCGCCAAGACCGCACAGCAGATCAAGGCGGCCGCGGTGGGATACGATCTGGATCCCGGCGCGGTGGCGAAGGCTTGGAAGCAGGCCGAAGGTCAGCTCGCTGAGCATGATTCCATAAATAAGAGTGGCAGCGCGAAGCCCACCTACGGCTGGCGCGGAACACCGCCGGCAGGGCTCACCGTTGGAGAGCGGAGGGTTCAGGCTGCGCTCGACTCTGAGCCGCCACTGAAACGTGAGGACGCAAGCGCTGAGTCACGGAAATCGTCGATGCCTCTTCGAGAGGACGTGCCTAACCCTCTGTCGATGCCCCTCAGCAGCGCAGAAGCGCCCGTAATGCAGAAGACTGGCCTGTCCTCGGAACCGGTTCTCCGGCCGGGGCATACCAGGCCTTCGAAAGCTGCGTCGAAGGCGAATACCGAATCCGCGGCTTCCTCATCTGAAGTCCTGCAGAAGCTCGCTCTGAACAACTCGTCACGGGCGGAGCAAGACGAACTCGTGGCCGCTTACGCCAAGGTGAGTCATTCGGCCATGGACGACCTCATCTTCGCGCTCATCACCGATGGGCAGGCCAGCAGCAGTGCACTGCATGGGTTTGCGCAGGCCCCTCTCGCTTCAGCGCTGCTTCTATCGGGCTATCCCAGTTCTCTCCTGGAAAGCGTCGTCGCTTTACTCGAGGATGAAACAAAGCGCACGATATTCCCGCTCCTTGCTCCACTTCAGCGTCGCCTCAAGTTCATGGGCGAGCTCGAATTCACGGACTGGGCGGCTTCGCAGTTGGCTGTGCCGGTGCTCGCACTGGCGCTGGCTGAAACTAACAGGGCGTCGACCGAGCGGCGAACGGCTCTGCGCCCGGCCCTGATTGCTTTGGCCAGGCACTTCCTATGGGAGAAGCCCAACACTTTCGTTGGCTTTGAACAATGGGCTGGGCTTCTTGTGGCACTCAGGGATTCGTCGGCAACCGAGTCCGTGCGAGTCCAAGGCTCAATTGTCGATCGAGTGACCCACATGATCCGTGCGGCCTCACGAGATGGCGGCTCGCGGCCCACCCGGAGCGAACTCGACCGGCTTGCTGCCGCAACGAAACACCTGCCACTGGAAAAGCATGACGGCCGAGCTGCTCTGATCGCAGCAGTCGGTCGCCTTGAACCTTCTCGCTTGAGAGAACCTTCCTGGTGGGTTGGGTTGGATTTTGATGCGCTCGTTCGCGTCGGTGATGGCGCTGTGAGTGAGATGCTCCGCCTTCCGGATGTGTTGGAGAAATACGTGGTTCCACTCGTGACGCAAGCGACCAGGACTGCGTCAACGAGGCGAGATCTGGCCAGGCTGATCGGGGAGTCAAACCTTGTTGCTGCCCAGATCGCACCTGACATGCTCGTCACCGCATTCGCGCGCGTCGCCGAACGTGACACTCTCGCTTCCCAGTGGATGGACCAGCTGAACAACAAGCACCTGCTGGATTCGTTGCGCTCGGAGAGAGAGTCAAATGTCTCCTTGCTCACGGCTGCTCAATCGGAAATCGCGGCCTGCCGGGCCGACCTTGAGAGAGCATCCGAGCAGGCTGCAAAACTGAGGGAAAAGCTTTCCCTGGCTGGAGATGCCGTCGGCACCCTCCGTGATCAGGAGAAGAGACAGATTGAGGTCAGCGCAGTCAAGGCGCTCGCTCAGCTGGCCGCGATGGTTGAGGCAGAGGCCACACACCTCGAACCGGCTACTCTGACGGCTCGAATGCAGGCTTTCCTCAAGCGCCAGAATCTGAAGGCGATCGGGCGGTCCGGTGTCGACGAGCCCTTCGACCCCATCAACCATGAAGCCCCTGGTAGTAGGCCTGAAATCGGCGACGCCGTCGATGTCGTGCGGTCAGGGTATATCTGGACAACAAGGGACGAAGACGTCCTTCTGATCAAAGCGCTAGTCACAAAGAAGGTTGCAGACGTGAGCGATGAGTAATGAGCGTGTCCGTGGAGTCGACTTTGGAACATCTACCTCATTGGTAGCCGAGTCCACCTTGTTTCAACCCGAAGTCGTCCCGCTTGGGACCACCACTTCCTGGCTACCGTCGGTCGCGGGCATCGACGGCAGCACCTGGTACATAGGCGAGGAAGCCGGATCCCTACCGGAAGACCAGATCCTGCGTTCGGTCAAGCGGGCAATCACGAACAACCTCGACCGCGTTTCCATCTTCAATGGTGAAGAACGAATCGACGTCGACGCAGACAGCGCGATCGAGATGATTCTTCGGTCCATCGCCAAGAAGGCGCAGGACAACTTCGTCCCCGTCGATGAACGTGGTTCTGTGAGACTGGGATGTCCCGCGATGTGGACAGGTGATCAACGGCGCCGACTCATCACCCTCGCTAACAAGGCAGGCATCGCCGTCGGAGACAACACCCTGATCGATGAGCCGATCGCTGCCGGCGTGGCCTGGATAACAGAGCAGGCCCGCAGAAATGTGCCCATCGATGGGAAACTCCTGGTGTTCGACATGGGCGGAGGCACGCTGGACGTCGCCGTCCTATCCGTCGTGCTTGAGGAATCTGGCCCTTCCATATCGGTTCAGTCCGCGATAGGTATCGACGAGGCCGGCGACGCGCTCGACGACCTCATCGTTCTTGACCTCGAACGGAAATACTCAGACCTGGGTATCGCGCTCAAAGGTCGAGCCGACTACGAAGAGATCCACGGGTGGATGGTTCGAGCGGCGCGGCACGCCAAGATCGAGTTGGGGACCGAACACGAGACAACAATCGTGATCGGATACCCGGGATATACCTTGCCGTCCCTTACCTACAGTCGGTCAGAACTCGAGATCGCATTCGAGCCCCAGCTGGACCGGGCAATGGCGTCAATCGAATTGGCCCTTCGAGCTGGGCTCATGTCACAGGTGGGCAGACGCGGCGTGGCCTCGAGGTCGATGTCGCCGAGCAAGGCTCGGAGCCTCAACCTTGAGGCACTGAAAGACGGAGTCGACTATGTCCTTCTCGCCGGAGGTATGGCTCATGTCCCCGCCATCTTCAATCGGATGGCCCAATACTTTCCGGCCGATCAGATCTACGGTTCGAGTGCCGCCGAAGAACCGACCGAGACCATCGTGAGAGGTCTTGCAGAGGATCAGGCCTACGAGCGGCTCAATCTCCATCGCCCAGGATTTGACTTTGTAATCACCTGGAAAGATTCGGTGACCGATGAAGAACGCGAAGTTCTCGTCTACCCCGCCTACGAACCGCTGTACACGCACCACACGGTGATCCACACCGATTCCGTTGAGTACCGATGGACCGACGAACACCGCGAGCTCCAGAAATTCGGGCAAGGCCAGCTCAGAGTACGTTCCGTCAGCAAAGTAGCCATCAATTTCAAGTTCGCACACGAGGAGGTTCCCTTCGTGCCGCTCAACTTCGGGCAGTCGGCGCCCGTTCTCAAACTCGATCCGAGCGGGCGTGTTTTCATCCGGGATGGTAACGGGGAAGTTTCCACTATGCGCGTGTCCCAGTGGCCTGTCATTCGTGGTGAGGGTTCTGAATCAATCCAAGTCGAGGACACGGATGAGCCAGGCACCCAGGTTCGGCGCTGGTCATCCGACTACACGGGGGACTAGGACTCGGTCGGACAGCCCGTGATGTAGATGATTGCCATCTGTTCCACGCTCATGGTGAGATGCCGTTTCTCCTCGTAGTTCTGCCGGATCTCGTCTCGGTCACGAGTCAGATTGCGAAGCCGGCCTTCCTGCATTCTGATGATGTTCGGGGAGTTGCTCGTCATGCGTTGGTGCGATAATTGCTCGCGCGTTCGGTCGATCTTGATTTGATTTGAGTGCAGAAGCGACTCGATACGCGCGTCGACGAGGGCAGAGTTGTCCTGACGTCGTTCTGAGCGAATGTTTTGGTGTCGGTCATCCAGAATTCCTGCGAGTTGCTTGGCAGCGGAGTGCAGATTGCTTGGGAGCGGTGCGTTGCTGTTGCGTAAGGTCCCATCAGCCACAGCCACCATGAACTGCTCTTCCAAGCCCTCCACGGAGGCGCCTGTTTCGAGATCCATCGTCGTGATCCACAGTTCGCACAAGGGACGAACCCCGACTGACCGGACCAAATCGACTCGCGCCAGAATCCGTGATTGAGCCGCCAGCCCGTCGATGCTGAGCGTCCCAAACCTTTGGAGCCGCACGGCCTTTTCGCCCAGCGATGCGACGGCCAGACGGATGAGAGGGTGTCGGGCGGTGATGAGTTCGATCGCTTCGTTTCCGATCGCTTCCGGTTTGAAACTGATTGTCACGGGGTGGCCGTCGCGCAACAGGCCGACGAGCCTGCCGACGCCGATCATAGTTCCGCCATCTGTGTGGCGGACGTCCCGCAGCGCGCGCGCGAGGTCCAATGACCCGCGCACGATGAAGAGGTCCGCCCGAGGACCCGCATCAATAGTCCCCTTGAAGTTTTCGAGGAGTGTGGAAAGTAGACGAAACAGCTCGTGGTGCCCGATGTATCTCCCGCTGGATGGTCCGTCCTCCGTCAATCCATCGATGTCGAGTTGGGAGACGGTCGTGAGCACGCCGCTGGACTCTTCGAGCTGTCTCACGTCGGAGCGTTTCTTCTCAAGCGCGACGGCAATGCGGTCCATGTCTGCTTCGCGCTCCGTTGGCGACAAAGTGGGGTCAAGTAGACGCTCAACGTCTTGCATGGTGCTACGCATGATCGGTTCGAGATCTCCAATGGAGTTTTCGAAGACACCGATTCGCATGTACAGCCGTCCGATGATCTCGCTTTCGATCGTCCCCGGCACGTGCATGTTGAAGATCAGAATCTTGTCGTGCTGTTGGCCGAATCGATCGAGGCGTCCGATGCGTTGCTCGACTTGCATCGGGTTCCAGGGGAGGTCGTAGTTCACCAGTACATTGCAGAACTCAAAGTCAAGGCCTTCCGACCCCACCTGGTTTGCGATGAGGATCTCGAATTCCTGGTTCCGGAATCCCGTAATGACGTCTTCGCGGTTGGCCATGGGAATGCCCCCGTGGAGGACTCGGGTGGAGAACTCGGGACTGAGGCTCTTCGCCAGATATTCGACCGTTCCTCGAAAGAAAGAGAAGATGAGGATCTGCTGTGAGCCGCTGTCACTAACAGCTCGCAATCGGCTCTTGAGGGCTTCGAGTTTTGAATCTCGATCGATGCGCCAATCGGCAAGCCGGGCAAGACCGGCATCCCATCCGGAGGGACCCTCCGTACCGCTGATGCTGTCCCAGTCCTCGAACCCGGCGTCTTCGTCGTTGGCCTCGTAGGCCCAACCTTCACGTTCCCGCATCAGGGCCCTCATCACGGGGATGCTGCTGGACGCCTGCCGTAGGGGCATCTGCATGGCAAAACCGACGGGCAAACCGCTTGCTTGTGCCTTCCTGCGGTAGTGGTCAACCACTGCTTCGTAGAAGTTCCGCTCCTGATCGGTCCAGACGACCGCAATCTGCTCCGCGATTCGTTTGGCTTTCTTGTCGGGAACGTCGACCTTGCGGGTGCGGCTCAACACCCCGCCCAGGGTGTTCAGCTCTGCCACGATTCGCTTGATCGCGGCGATCTCGGAGTGCTCCAACGGCGCGTCGCCAGAAAGCAGAGCCCTGAGCCTTGAGAAGTCCGGTCGTCTCGACAGGGCCCCGCCGTGCTCCATCGCATGGATGAGGTCCAGCTGCTGCCTGGCGGACACCCGCGACCTCGTCTCGTGTGCACTCACGATGCGTGCGACGGCATTGAGAGCCTTGTTTGGTTCCAGCTGCCCGTTGAATACGGCTCGATCAGGGAACCCTCCCTCGTCGAGGAGGTGAACCAGATTGTAAAGGTCCTCGGAGCCGAGGTTCAAGGGCGTGGCTGATAGAAAGACGAGGTAGTCCGCCCAGTCAGAAAGTAGTTCTCCGACATGGTGAGACTTTGATGTGCGATTTCGGAGGACGTGAGCTTCATCGACGATGGCCAGATCAAAATGCGGATTCAGGTCGGCGAGATCGGCCAGGAGGTCTCCCGAACCACGTAGCGACTCAATCGACACGATTCCCACGAATTCGGGATCCTGATCTTGTCGAAGCTTCTCGGCGAATTCGCGAAGGTCGCTCTTTTCGAGCAGCGGGAGTGTGCGCATGAACCGCCGCTCCATCTCTTGCTGCCACTTGACGCGGAGAGCGGCAGGCACTACAACCAGTGCGCGACGGATGGGTGCACGCTGCTCGAGTTCCGTCCAGATGAGTCCGGCCTCGATAGTCTTCCCGAGCCCGACTTCGTCGGCGATGAGGAGTCGGCTGGTTGCCGAGTTGAGTATCTTCAGCGCTGGGATGAACTGATACGGCTTGAAGGTCGTTTTCGTGGCGGCGTAGGAATAGAGCACGTCGGTGAGGGGATAGTTCAGTTTCAGCCAGGAGAGCGTCAGCCCGATGTCATTCGCGCTGGCGGGATCCTGTCGCAGCCAGAACTCCGGGCTGCGCGGGTCGCCGTCCATTAGCTCAAGATCCTCGGCGTCGAACGACTGCAAGGAGTGCTTGATTTCCACCGCGACTTGGTGCCGGCCGCCAGAGCGTCGAACGCTGCTCACCTGACCAATGACACGTTCGGAGCGGGGGCGTACGAAATCTCCTGGGGCGAATGGTGAGCCGCCCAGGAACGACTCTGCACCTAGCCAATGGTCTTTGTAGATGTCGCGCGCCGCACCCAAGTGGGTGTCGTCGGTGCGGTACCGGGCGGAGGCGGCGGGTCCAGGATCTCGCGCGCCGAAAACGAGAACGGCATGCCACCTTGCCTCGACCTTGAACGCGTATGCGCCGGAGCTGAGCTGTCGAGTCGCTATTCGGGACTGGGCGGCTCGAGCTTCATCCACCGACAAACCGTCGACGCTCGTGGCCTGTTCGTCGGTGACAGCTCCGATGACGAGTGCAGTTGCCGGTTCGAGTGCTTCAAGCCAGGCCCAGCTTTCGGAATGCGGCCGATAGCTGAGGTCATCCAAGTGCTCCACCAAAATCGACTCCCCCGAGGATCTCCACTGCGAGGCGGCGTCGCCCCTGGGGGAATCCTACGATGTCAGTGCGCTCCCACCTGGAGCGACTCCCTGTCAAGCCAAGTCGCACTGCGGTAGGACTCAGTGCAATTGGCGGTCGTGCGGAAAGCGGAGGGGGATCTGACCGGTGACGCTAGGGTCAGACTCATGACGGCGAATGAAAACAGGGCTCTGCGCGCTCAGGCTGTGCTCAAGCTGCTTCGGGACAATCCCGAAGGAATAGCGGGTGGATCGAATGCGTCGGGCGTTTTTGACAAAGTGATGGCGGCGATCCCGCTGGAAGATCAAGAGCAAGTTGTCCTCAGCGGTGGGCGCCCGCGAGGGATCAACAACCTCGCCTGGGCCTGCACAGAATTCGCTAAAGCCGGATGGTTGCTCAAGATCGACGGGACAGACGAGACTTGGCAAATCTCCGAGGAAGGTCTGTCGGCTCTTGAGACATTCACAGATCCCGAAGACCTCAGCCGCGAGGCTCGCGCTCAGTACTCAGAGTGGAGCGCGCAGTCCAAGGCCAAGAAGGCTGAACTCCTGCGCACGGTGATCGTGCCGGGGAGCTTGGAAGAAGAACGCGTGCGCGAGGCGGCCTCTCTGTTCGTCGTCCACGGGCTACAGGAGGGTGACTCCGTGTTCTCTCCAGGACGATCCGTATGGAATCGCTCCGCGATTGACGAGCTTCTTGCTGTTTTCGTCTACGCGCCAGAATTTGAGCCAGGCAAGTTCGTCGAGAAGCTCGGAGTGCAACTCGCTTCCGCCTCGGACAACGCGCGCCTGCTCATGGCAGAACTCGTGACGTGGCAGTTGCTTCCAATCCACAAGGGAGCCATCGGCGCTCGCGCAAAACAGCAGCGCATCGAGACGATTCTTTCCTACATGGACCATCCCGTGCAGATACCTGCCCCGCTTCTGAGGGCTTTCAAAACGGGGGTCTTTAATCCAGGCCAGGCCATGGCGAACGGCTTGTTCCCAGCTACAGTGCTCCTGATTCATCTCGTCGACGCGTGGATAGAGCTGTCGGATACCGAGCGGATATCAATGTTGACTGATGCTTGGAAATGGAAGGAGTTCGTCTTCGGAATCCGCGGCAACGTCTTTTCCTCTCAGCGGAACTCGCTTCTCTACCTTGTTCATCCCGAGGTCTTTCCACCAATCGTTTCGGAGGCACACAAACCGCTGATCAGAGAGGCGTTCATAGGCGAAATACGCGAGCCGAGTGACGATATCGACCGTGATCTTCTTGAGATCATTCTGCAATTGCAGCGCAAGTCACATGAACCCGTCAACTTCTATGACCCGCTTCTCTCCAAACGCTGGATGTTCGAGGAGACTCCCGTTCCCGTTCCCGTTCCGGAGCCGAAGCCAGATCCGGTAGTAGACCCGTATCTTCCAACCAGGCAGGGCTTCCCAGCCGCGGGCCCAAACCTTGTAGCGGATCTGCATATGGATCAAACCTGGCTGCAGGACCAGCTCGAATTGCTGGAACGGAGGCGTCAGGTGATTCTTTATGGGCCGCCCGGAACAGGGAAAACGTTCCTGGCGCTGGCGCTGGCGCAGCACGTCGCGGGCGAACGGAACAACACCGAACTAGTGCAGTTCCACCCCAGCTATTCCTACGAAGACTTTTTCGAGGGCTATCGGCCCACGTTGAAAGACGCGGTACTCACCTACGAAGTCAAACCGGGTCCATTGCGTCGCATCGTCACCCAGGCGATTGACAATCCAGAGTTCAACTACGTGCTGGTGATCGATGAGATCAACCGGGGGAATCTCGCGAAGATCTTCGGGGAGCTCTACTTTCTGCTTGAGTACCGGAACAGGCGCATCAGCCTGCAGTATGGAGATGATCAGTTCACTCTGCCGGAGAACCTCTTCATTATCGGCACGATGAACACGACCGATCGTTCCATAGCTCTCCTGGATGCCGCGATGCGACGGCGTTTTGCATTCATTGAGCTGAGCCCGGATGCCCAGCCAACAAGGTCCGTGCTCGACAGATGGCTGGTGGCAAACAACATGGATACCGAGCCGGCAAGGCTTCTCGCGGCGTTGAATGGCTTGCTCGTCAAATCGGATTTGCGGATCGGCCCATCGTATTTCATGCCCTCCGATCACAAGCTCCCTGAGGCGCGGCTCGCGTCAATCTGGAAGACCGACATCCTGCCTCTTCTTGAAGAACACCACTATGGCGACGACACGAACGTTGCCACACGCTACGGACTTCCCGCCGTGCGAGCTGCTGCGGTCGACGCTGTGATTTCACACGCCCAGACATCGGCCATGGACGATCATGTGGTTAGTTGACAATGCCGCGAATCCTCCTCCATGAGAGCAGCGAATCCAAGCGGATTCGAATGCCGGCCCACGTTGCCATGGCCTTGAATCAGCAGCAGATCGCGACGTGCTTTGCGGATGAACCGGGCGTGTGGAACGTCACCAACGTGCGCAAGGTCGGCGTAATCCGGATCGGTGAATATCAGGTTGATCTGCAGCCGAAAATCCCCATCGCGCGCCTGTTTTTCATGATGACATACGCTCGGGACCAGAGATTCTGGCGCCATGGCGAAATCGACCTTGATAGCGAGAGCGACCTTCTCACCACCATCGGTAGAGCGTTCACTGATCAGGTCGGGCGGGCGATCAGTCGTGGAGTACTCCAGGGATACAGATCAGTCTCCGAATCAGCGGCTGTCATCCGTGGTCGGTTGGATATCGCGGCGCAGATAACTCGAGACGCGGGCCTTCCACTGCCGGTCAGAGTGACCTATGACGACTACACAGTTGACATAGCTGAGAACCAGTTACTTTTAGCCGCTGCAGATCGGTTGTTGCGCATGCCGAGTCTCCCCGCGCCAACTCGGCAGGCGGTGCGGCGTATCCGTGACGTACTGCGGGAGGTCAGTCTGATTCGCACGGGCGCCCCGTTGCCGGAAGTTCGATTCACGCGGATCAATGAGCGGTACCGGAATGCGATCGGCCTCGCCGTGCTCATCCTGAACAACGCGTCGCTAGAGCACCGAGAAGGCGCCGTTACAGCGACCTCATTTCTTTTCGATATGTGGACCATCTACGAAGATTTCGTGTCGTCGGCTTTAAGCGCTGCACTGTCTCAGTTTGGCGGGGAGGTCGAGTCCCAGCTGAACGATCATCTGGATGCGGGTGAGAAAGTCTCCATTCGACCGGACATCGTTTGGCAGCGTCGCGGCATGACAGTGGCGGCAATTGACGCAAAGTACAAAGCAGAAAAGAACGGGCGACATCCGAACGCCGACCTCTACCAAGTGTTGGCGTACTGCATTCGATATGGTCTGTCAGAGGGGCACTTGGTCTACGCGGCCGGCAACGAGTCTCCCGCTGAACACGTGGTCAGTGAAGCGAAGGTGACTCTTTTCTGCCATGCGATCGATCTCAATGCGGCACCGGAGAAATTACTCGACAACATCCGTCGCCTGGCTGAGACGATCGCCGCAGGAGCTGACCAGGCGGCGCTGCGCACGGCTAACGTCCCCAGCGTCTGAAATACTCGAAAGATGCAATCTGACGCCCCGATACTGAGCTTGTTCGGGGGCATCGGAGGTTTCGAGCGTGGGCTGAGTAAGGCTGGTTTCGCCGGGCCCGTCCACGCCTATGAAAACTGGGAACCGGCGCGTAGCGTGCTGGCGAACCGCATCCCAGGAACCGTTCTCCACTCCGATGTTCGCGACCTCCCCAACGACATGCACGATGCGCACCTCGTCGTCGCCGGATTCCCCTGCACGGACCTGTCGCAGGCCGGCAAGCAGGCAGGGCTCGACGGCAGCGCATCGGGCCTGATCCTCGGCGTACTTGAGCGGGTCCGCATCGCGAAGCCCGAGTGGGTCCTGCTGGAGAACGTGCCCAATATGCTGCGGCTCAAGCAAGGCAATGCAATCCGAGTCATCACCGACACCCTCACAGAGGCGGGGTACTCGTGGTCATACCGCATCCTCGACGCCCAGTACTTCGGTGTGGCCCAACGACGCAAGCGCGTGTTCATTCTCGCGAGTCGTCATCATGACCCGTCTCGAGTGTTGTTCCGGGACTTGAATGAAGCGCCTCCAGCGGGTGTCACACCATCGCGCCTGCGTTCTGACGCGAATGGCTTCTACTGGTCCGAGGGCAACCGGGGCGTCGGCTGGGGCATTGGTGTCGTGCCCACCATCAAGGGATCGACGACTGCTGGAATTCCGACCTCTCCGGCTGTCTGGTTGCCGGCCGTCGAGGCCGAAGAAAGATTCCGGACGCCGTCGATCGAAGCGCTGGAGATGCTCCAGGGCTTCACCGCAGGATGGACCAAGGCCGCTCCCGAACGGGATCGCTGGAAGCTGGTCGGTAACGCGGTCGCGGTGCCCGTGGTTCGCTGGATCGCCGAGGGTCTCAAGGCCTACGACGACCTGGGCCCGGTCGATCTCGCGGGGCGGATGACAGCTGGTGACGGATGGGGCTGGTCCGGCGCGCTCGTTGACGGTCGCCGCATAAACGGAAAACTCCCCGACGCACTGACTACCGGTTCCCTGCATCGGCAGACCTCGCTTGCTCGCCTGTTGCGTGAGCGAGGATCTCGCCCGCTCTCGCAGAAAGCGGCGCGGGGCTTCACGACACGACTGCAACGCAGCAGCTTGAACTACGATCCCGACTTCATGAGAGACCTCGTGTCCTACTCCGGGCTCTGATATCGGTGGCGTTGTGTAGAAACTTGATGTGAGATCGTTTGTGGAGGGGAAGTTGGCAACATGGGGGAATCAGTGACGATAGAGCTTGACGCACGCAGCACGACGACGACCACAGAGGTACCCGAAGTCGGCCGGCTCGCGAGCGTTAGAGGCGCAAAATGGATCGTCACCAATGTGGCGCAGCAGGCACTCCGGCGGTCGAGCGCGGATGATGGCACCGCCGAGCTCCAGCATGCGGTGTCGCTCCAGTCCATCGAAGAAGAGCACTACGGTCGTGAGCTCACGGTGGTCTGGGAGCTGGAACCGGGTCGAGGCGTCATCCTTGAGCAGGGCCTACCCGTCACCATCGATCCGACTCGGATTGACGACCCCACGACATTCGCTGCGTACGTCGACGCCCTCCGCTGGGGTGCGCTGACCTCCGCTGACGCCCGCACGCTGCAGGCTCCCTTCCGAAGCAGCGCGACTGTGGAGGCTTACCAACTCGAGCCGCTCCGCCGTGCCCTTGAGGCGCCCCGCGCGAACCTCCTTCTGGCCGATGACGTCGGCCTCGGAAAGACGGTCGAGGCGGGCCTCGTGGTTCAGGAGCTCCTGCTCCGGCATCGCGCTCGCTCGGTGATCATCGTGTGCCCCGCGGGCCTGGTCATCAAATGGAAAGAAGAGATGTCCGAGAAATTCGGGCTGACCTTTGAAATCGTCAACTCGAACACTATGCGCGATTTCCGTCGTCGTTTCGGCGTGCATGCCAACCCGTTTGTCGTATTCCCGCGTGTCATCGTCTCCATGTCGTGGCTTCCGACCCCGCGAGCCGAGCGACTTCTGCGCGATGTCTACGCGCGCGCAGACGACAAGCGCATCGCCGACCGCTACGCCTTCGACGTCGTGATCATCGATGAGGCTCACCACGTGGCCCCTGCAGCTCCCTCTCGTGGCGGTAGCGACACGAACCGCTACGCGGTCGACAGCCAGCGCACGGTCGCCGTTCGTGAACTGGCGCGGCGGTGCGAGCACCGACTTTTCCTCAGCGCCACTCCTCACAACGGCTACACAGAGTCATTCACCGCGCTCATGGAGATGGTCGACCCGCAGCGCTTCGCCCGAGGCGCCGACCTCGACCCACAGGCTCTGGCTCAGGTGGCGGTGCGCCGGTTGAAAAAGGACCTTCCGAACGAGGGATTTCAGCTCAGAGAAGTGCACGCGATGTTGTTCCAGCCGAGTGCGGGCGAATCCGAAGCCTATGACCGGCTGATCGCGTTCACGACGCGACGCAACAAGGCCGTCAAAGCAGACAAGGGCAAGCGGGCCGCCGACCTGGCCACGCTGATTCTGAAGAAACGGTTCTTCTCCTCGCCGACGGCGTTCGCCGCGACAGCGGAGACATACCTCGCCACACGGCTGCGCGGTGATGATGACGTTGATCTTCCCGACTACGACGAAGTGCTGGGCGACGAGGCTTCCGATGAAGAAGAAGGCCGCACCGAACAGCCAGAGCTTGAGGCCCTGCGCAGCGCCCAGCGCGCACAGGTCCCGTTGACAGATGAGGACGTCACGGACCTTGAGTGGCTCATCGACTGGGGCTCGCGGTTTATGTCGCTGCCGGACACAAAACTGCAGGCACTCATCAACCAAATCCGCGCGCAGCTCCTCACTCCCGATGGCACCTGGCTGAACGGGCGTCTCGTCATCTTCACCGAGTACGTCGCGACACTTCATTGGATCCGCGACGTGCTCAACGCCTTCGACCTCGGGGGCGACCGGCTTGCAGTGATTGAGGGGGCCACAGACGCCGACGAGCGCGAACTCATCCGCGTGCGCTTCACTGAGGAACCGTCGAAAGACCCGGTGCGCATCCTCCTCGCAACGGATGCCGCAGGCGAGGGCATCGACCTGCAGACGCACTGCCACAGGCTGGTCAGCTACGACATCCCCTTCAACCCGAATAGGCTTGAGCAGCGCATCGGCCGCATCGATCGGTACGGGCAGACTGAGCGACCGCAGGTCTACCATCCCGACCCTGAGGACAAGTCCGATACGGCATCGAACTACGCTCGAGACACCGACTACCTCGCCCGGGTCGCTCGCAAGATCTCGCGCGTGCAGGAAGACCTGGGCTCGGCTGGCGACATTATCGACCCCGACATTCAGCGGGACCTCGGCTACGGCAACCTGCCGAGCCGGCCAAAGCCAGTCAAGGGCTCCGGCGAACAGATCATAACCAAAGCTCTTCAGGGTGAGCAGAATCTTGGCCGCGAGCTGACCGAGCTCGCTGACCGGCTCGAAGGATCTCGCGATCGACTGCACCTCCACGACCGCAACCTGCGCCGCGTACTCGAGACGGGACTCCGCGTCTCCGGGCAGCCCGGCCTGATCGAAGTGGTCGACGACCAGGAACAGGCCGAGCTTTTCGCGCTACCCTCCGGCCTCGACCGCACCTGGACGCCTGGTCTCGAGGGGCTGCACACTCGGTTGCACCCGGAGGTCGCGCGCCCCATCACCTTCGAGGGGAAGGACGCGAAGGGGCGTACCGACATCGTCTACGCGCACCTCGGGCACCCGCTGATCCAGCGTGCCGCGCGGGAACTGCGCGGACAGATATGGACCCGCTCTAACCACATCCACGGCGTGAGCGCCGTCGTGGTCGACGGTCTGGAACAGTCCTTTGTCGCCGGTGTCGCCCGCCTGGTCGTCGTCGGCGACGGCGGCACTCGCCTCCACGAAGAGGTCTTCCTCGCCGGAACCAGGCTCAGACGCCGCCAGGAAATCGGAGTCGAAAGCGCCGAAGAGCTACTTGTCACGGCGCTCGACGCCGACAGGCTCGCCGTTCCAAAACCGGGTATTCTGGTCGCGCTCGCCGACCTCTGGAACGAGGACGGCGAGGCTGATGGCGGTATCCGTCAGCGTGTCCGCGCCGCCGTGGATTCCCGCGCGCAGAGACTGCGGGGAGCGATCGAGCAGGATCTAGACAAGCGCAAGATCGCAGACCTCGCTCGAGTCGACGAGGTGTTCGCCCGGTTCCGGCATACGCTCGCCAGCACCCTCGACAACGCCGAGGTCCGCAGGCGCGAGGTCGAGCAGATGCTCTTCCACGAGGAACAGCAGCAGCGCGAGAAAGACCTTGCGAACATCCGCCGCCGGCTTGATGTCCTCACGGAGGAGCAGCGCGACGAACGCAACGCGGTCGCCCGACGGTACGCCAACCTGCAGCCGCACACATTCGTTGCCGCGGTCGTTTTCGCACTGAGCCCGGCCGACGCCGAGAGACTGGGGAAGACCCGTGGCAATTAAGGATCCGTGGGAGTGGTTGTCCCTTGTCGACATCGATGGGCCGTTCCTTTCCAAGGCGGCGTTGAAGTCGGTGTTCCCGTCGGGGCTCGACCGGCCTTTCAATGCAATCGACGACGTCAACAGCACGTTCGTGTATGAGCACACGCTCTGGTCCAAGGCATGGACGAATCGTCACGGCAAAGCGGATGCTTCTGGTGGGCTGGCCTGGCGCGACCGCTGGGTCACCGCGGTTCTGCGTGACCTGTTGCAGTGGGGCCAGTACCTCGTCGAGAACCCCGATCCCACACTCGTCGCAGGTTCGCCGGATGGTGATGTGAGGGTTCGCCCGTGGGCCGCGCTCGACGTCGGCCATGGTCCTGCTGCGCTCGTCGTGGTCGTGGACCCGACGGAGGATCTCCGCCGGTTCGGTTCCGATGGCTGGGCCGCGGACTCGATCGATCGCACCGCCGCCTTGTTGCGCGACACCGGGGTCACCGTTGGCCTCGTCACCGACGGCCGCTGGTGGGGAGTCGTCTCATCGGTCAGTGGTGTCACCACCGCGAGCGGTGTGTTCGACGCGCTCATCTGGCGCGAGGAGAGAGACAGTCGCGACGCCTTCTTCGCTCTTGCCGGCCTCGTCTCCATCGCCGGCGGTGCCCCGGAGAAACGCCTCCCGAGGCTGTTCGAGGCGAGCGTCGCCAGCGCCGAGGCGATCACCGAGGCCCTCGGCGATCAGGTGCGTCGCGCGGTCGAGCTCGTGTTGCAGGCCATGTCGGAATCACACCTGCGTGCCCTCGCGAACGGTGAGGAATCACCGCTGCCCGATGACGCCAAGGAGGTTTATGAGGCCTCCGTTTCGGTGCTGATGCGGGTCATATTCCTCCTATTCGCAGAGGAGCGCGGGCTTTTGCCGCAGCACCAGATGTATCGCGACTCCTACGCCATCGCCGGTGTTCGCGTTGATCTGGAGCGCCAGGCGCAGAACGACACCGAAGAGGCACTCGATCACACGTGGGAGACCTGGCATCGCCTGCTCGCGGCGAGCACCGCCATCTATTCGGGCGCCACGTTCGAAGACACCCGCATGCCGGCCTACGGCGGCTCGATGTTCGACCCCACCCGGTTCCCCTGGCTTCGCTCGACCAACGCGCAGGGGCTACTTACCGTGCGCGTCTCCGACCGGGTCATGCTCAAGGTGCTCCAGGCTGTGCAGATCGCCCACGTCGGCGGCGAGGCCCGCCAGTTGTCGTTTCGCGACCTCGACGTCGAGCAGATCGGCTACGTCTACGAGGGACTGCTCGGCTACTCCGCCGAGTACACCACCGATGTCATCGTCGGCCTGCACGGCAAGAGCGGCTATGAACCCGAGATCGCTCTCGCCGAGCTGAGTGACCTTGCGGATGCTGCCTCCAGCGGCATCGACTTTGCTAAGAAGCTGACGGATCACCTTGGCAAGTCCCAGGCCACTGCAAAACCGGCGACGCCACGGCAGATCGCCAAAGCCTACGAGGCCGATGATGAGACGGATGCCGCGGACGCCCGCACCCGCCTCGGGTACGTGCTGCTCGGCCACACCGAGATCGTCGACCAGCTTGTCCCGTTGCACGCTCTGATCCGCAACGACCTGCGCGACTTCCCCTACGTCGTGCCCGCAGGTGGCCTGGTGATGACGGAGTCGCCGCAACGCGCCAACACGGGCACGCATTACACCCCGCGCTCGCTCGCGGAGGAAGTGGTGCTGCACGCGCTCGAACCGCTCGTCTACTCGCCAGGGCCCCTCGACACCGAGAACAAGGACGACTGGGTGCTGAAGAGCTCCACCGAGATCCTCAACCTCAAGGTCGCGGACATCGCCGTTGGGTCCGGCGCTTTCCTCGTGGCCGCCGCGCGCTACCTCGCGGCGCGTCTCATCGAGGCGAGGTCGAAGGAAGGCCTGACCGCCGAGGAGAATGAGGACGTCAAACGCTGGGCGATCCGCGAAATCGTCGCCCGCTGCCTCTACGGTGCCGACATCAACGGCATGGCCGTCGAGATGTGCAAGCTCTCCCTGTGGCTCGTCTCCATGGACCCAGGCAAGCCGTTCTCCTTCGTCGACGACCGTGTCTTTCACGGCAACTCCCTGCTCGGCGTCACAACCGAGCGTCAGTTGCGCGCACAGCACATCGACCCCGGACACAGCCAACTTGTCCAATCGAAGCTGCTGCAACTCGATGTCGACAGCGACCTCGAGAAGGCCGCGCAGCTGCGCCGGGAACTCTCCAGCGGCCAGGTCGACGACGCCGACCGGATGAGGTCCTCCCGCGCCAAGCGGAAGCTCCTGGAAGAGTCGCGCGCGGTCACCGCGAAGCTACGTGACGTCGCTGACGGCATCATCGCGGCCGGGCTGCTCGAAGGAGGCAAGCCAGGGCGCGCCCTCGAAGCAAGGTACGACGAGCTAGCCGACGCTCTTTACACGGCGTATCCACCGATCGTAACAACGGGGGAAGGCGCCCGACTCGAATTGTTACTCACGGCAGGGCTCACGCCCGCTGTTGAAACCGGTGATGCTCGCTGGAAACCATTGCACTGGGTGATTGAAGCCCCGGATGTGATTGTGGAACACGGAGGATTCGACGCGATCATCGGAAACCCACCATTCCTTGGCGGCCAGAAGTTGACGGGAGCGATGGGCACGAATGTTCGTGACTGGTTCGTTCATGTCATCGCTCGGTCGGCTCGGGGAAGCGCTGACCTCGTCGCATATTTCTTCCTTCGTGCCTATGACCTTCTCGTACCGGTTCAGGGTCAGCTCGGGCTTATTGCCACGAATACGATCGGTCAGGGCGCGACGCGGGAGGTGGGCCTTGACCAGATTGTCGACGCCGGGATGGTGATTCGCCGGAGCGTCCAGAGCGCAAGTTGGCCAGCTCGGAGCGCAAACCTTGAATACGCGGCTGTGTGGGGTTCGCTGCGCCCGCTCGGTGAATCCGTTCGGCCGGTTTCGGACGGTACATTCGTGCACTCGATCTCGACGCTGCTTGAGCCACAGGGAAGGGTGGAAGGCGTGCCTGTCCGATTGGCTGAGAATGCCCGTTTCGTCTTCCAAGGGTCGATCGTCCTTGGCTCAGGGTTCGTTTTGACTCCCGAGGAGGCGGCAGTAATGGTTGCCGCGTCGTCGGCGAATGCGGAAGTGATCCGCCCCTACATGAATGGGGAGGATCTCAATTCTCGGCCGTCTGCTGACGGAAGCCGGGCAGTCATCAACTTCTCCGACTGGCCGTTGTCGCAAGCTGAGCGCTATAGGTTGCCGTTTGAACGCGTTCTCGCGCGGGTGAAGCCCGAGAGGCAACGGCTCAAGCCTGACGGGACATATGCATTGCGTAAGCCGTTGCCTGAACGATGGTGGCACTACGGGGAGAAACGACCCGGTCTCTATAGAGCAATCGCCGGCCTGCGGCACGTGATCGCAATCACCCTCGTAAGCAAGACGGTGATGCCGATGCGAGTTATGGCGGACCAAGTTTTCAGCCACGCGCTCGGCATATTTGCAACCGAGGATTTCGCGGATTTGGCAATGCTATCGTCCATGCCGCACCAGACTTGGGCAATCAAGTACGGGTCGGGGATGAGGAACGATCCCAGATACACGCCCTCGGACGTCTTCGAGACACTCCCGCGTCCGAACTCGACGAGCCGTATGCGTCAGGCGGGCGAGATCTTGGATCGCGAACGCCGCGAGGTTATGCAACGCCGCCAGATGGGGCTCACGCCGCTCTATGGCCTTCTTAACAACCCGATCATCACTGCAGATGCTGATGTGAACCGTCTCCGTGAGATCCACGTCGAGATCGACCACGCGGCCATGGAGGCCTACGGATGGACCGACGTCCCACTCGACCACGGTTTCCACACCTACCGCCAGATGGAACGGTTCACAGTGAGTCCTGGCGCCCGCGTCGAAATCCTTGATCGGTTGTTAGAGGAGAACCACCGCCGGGCGGCGCTGGAGGCGGAGAACGATGGCAAGGCGACCTCTATCCGGGAGATGGAAGTCGACCTTGAGTCAGTCCCAGAAGGAGCGATGTTCTAGATGACGACCACCGAGATCACTTCCGGCACCCCGGCGACTTCCGTCGAGGTGCGCGACGAACTTATCGACCTACTCCAGCGCGACCTGATGGGCCCGTGGGGCGAACTCGACGAGACGATCAGCGGCACGCCGCGTGGTCGGTACCTCGTCGGAGCTCTCGCGCCCGTCGCGATCGGCGACGACGAACCAGTGCCAAATCCGGTGCGCGGGCGCCTGACCGCGGACGACGCGGACAGCCCCGAAGATTTCCGCGACTCGGAAGGCGTGGCGGTCGTGGACCCAGACGCGAGCCGCGACGTGCAGGGCGTGCTCGAAGAAGCGGACGAGACGATCTCCGACGCAGGCGGCACCGACACGGATGAGGACCGCGGCCCAGAGTCCAAGCTCATCGCGCCCTCGTCGATGGGGCTACGGTTCCAGGTCGGTCCCAAGGACAACAACCTCATTTTCACTGCAAGGTGGGGGCAATACGAGTCCCGTCGGGAGACCGACGAAGACGGCTACACCAAGACCTACAACGACCGCACGCCCTACGACAAGCCGGTGACGATCGATATATCGAGGATCGGCACGAGCGAGACCCTCACCAAGGTGATCGTCGATGGCCACGTCGCCATCTCGGTCGAGGTGTTCGAGCACGACGGCGTACGCGTGGTCGAAGCCGCACTGCAGAACACCAAGGTCACCGGCAGAGAGCTGCCGCCTCGCGTGTGGCTGTTCCAGACCGAGCTTGAGGTGACCGCTGCCGACGGGCAGGCGGTATTCCGGCCGACTCGAGATGCGCTCGACAGTGCGCGCGACTTCGGCGATGCCGAGGTGCTGCAGCTCGACCTGCTCTACCGCGACCGCCTCGAATTCGCCGTCGGTCGCACGGCCTCCGCCACGTGGACACTGCCTGAGCCGGACTCCCGTCGTGCGGTCGCTGTGCGCACTACTTGGCTGCCCACCGCAGATGTGCCGCAAACGCTCGCGCCGTCGATTGCGGGCGCCCAGATGAGCATGCGATTGCTGATGGACGCGGCCCCAGAACAGCTCGACCAATACCTCACGCCATTGATCGACGGCTACGAGGACTGGCTTGGCAGGCGGCGGGTCGATGCGCAGGCGCTTCCGGAGCATCTGCACGAAGTCGCGGAGAGCGGCCTCCAGGACGGCGAAGACGCTCTGAAGCGCCTCCGCGAGGGACTCGCCCTCCTGACCGACGCCGCCTCGGACGCCCCGAACAGTGCGCAGGCGCGGCAGGCGTTCGCGTTCATGAACCGCACCATGCGCGATCAGCGCATCCGCTCCCAGATCGCGGGACTCCGGGCCGCTGAACGGACCCTGACGGCGGCCGAGGCGACCGCGGCGATCGAGTCCAAAGGGGACATCGCGGCCTCCTGGCGCGCGTTCCAGCTCGCGTTCATCCTGATGCAGCTGTCGTCGATCGTCGACCCCACGGTGCCGCGGCGGTCCGGTGACATGCCCCGGGCCGAGCTGCTGTTCTTCCCGACCGGTGGTGGCAAGACCGAGGCCTATCTCGGGCTCGCGGCTTTCACGTTCGGCATCCGTCGCCTGCAGGGAGTGATCGAGACGCCTGGCGGGGTGATCGACGGTCGCGACGGGGTGGCCGTGCTGATGCGATACACGCTGCGGCTGCTCACCTCGCAGCAGTTCCTGCGTGCGACCACCCTGATGTGCGCGGCCGAGATCGTACGCCGTGAAGACCCCGCGATATGGGGAGACGAACCATTCCGGATCGGACTCTGGGTCGGCTCGAGCGTGAGCCCGAAGCGGTTCGCCGAGGCCGAGCAGCAGGTCAAGGACGTACGCAACGACGACGGGAATTCGGCCTACGGGCTCACCGTGCTTCAATTCAGCAGCTGCCCGTGGTGCGGCACGCCGATCAATCCGAAGGCGGATGTCGTCGCCGTGAAGGCAACCCAGCGCATCCACGTGTACTGCGGCGACAAGCTCGGCACCTGCCCATTCTCCGCCGGCGGCAGTGTCGTGGACGGTCTGCCTGTGCTTACCGTCGATGACGAGATCTACCGGAATCCGCCGACGTTCCTTCTTGCTACCGTGGACAAGTTCGCGCGGCTCGCCCGCGAAGGCGAAGCGGCGAGCCTGTTCGGGTACGTGTCGAAGCGGTGCGAGCGGCACGGCTACAAGCATCCGGACACCGCCTCGACTGTGTGCAACGCCAAGGACCACGCGTCGAAGGTGGAAGGAGGCCGGACGTACCCGAAAGCGTCAGTCAAGCCTATCGACCGCCTGCGGCCGCCGGACCTCATCATCCAGGACGAGCTGCACCTCATCACCGGCGCCCTCGGTACGGCCGTAGGGCTGTTCGAAGCTGCCGTCGATACCCTCTCGACGTGGGAGATCGGCACAGCTGACGAGGCGGCGCTGGTCAAGCCGCTGGTCATCGCATCGACGGCGACCGTGCGCAACGCCCGCGACCAGGTGCAGAAGCTCTACGCGCGGCGGGTGCAGATCTTCCCACCGCAGGTGCTCTCGGTCACCGACACCTTCTTCTCCACGGAAGAGCCGATCACCGCGGCGAAGCCCGGACGCCGGTACATCGGCGTCTGCGCGCACGGTGCGCGGCTGACGCTCGCCGAGATTCGGGTCAGTGAGATCCTGCTGCTCGCCGGGCAGAAGCTGTTCGACGAGCACGGCGACCCGGCAGAGCCGTATGCGACCCTCGTCGACTACTTCTCTGCGACCCGCGAGCTCGCTGGCATGCGCCGGTATCTCGAAGACGACATCGTCACTCGCACCAGCAACCCCGACAGGGACTCGGGCTACCCTCGCCGCGGTTCGAGTGGATTACGGATCGGCGAACTCACGTCGCGCATTTCGTCGTCGGAAATCTCGGCGACGCTGACCAACCTCGCGGTGCCATTCGATCCCGAGAGAGACACGACGCAGGCAAAGCGGCAGTACGGCGTTCTAGCAGCTGCAGCCAAGGCTGCGGGTAAGAAGCTAAAGTCGCGAGACGCTTTCCCCTACGACGTCGTGCTCGCGACGTCCATGCTGCAAGTGGGCGTGGACGTGCCACGCCTCGGGCTAATGCTCGTGGTCGGCCAGCCGAAGAACACTGCAGAGTACATTCAGGCGTCGTCGCGGGTCGGTCGTGAAGCCTCCAAGCCCGGCCTCGTGGTGACACTCGCCAACCGTTCCCGGCCGCGAGACATGGCTCACTATGAGCAGTTCCAGCACTACCACGAGACGTTTTATGCTCACGTCGAAGCTCTGTCGGTGACGCCGTTCTCCGATGCGGCCCTTGAGCGTGGGCTGACGGGCCTGTTGGTCTCGGCGGCGCGCGTCGCCGACGAGCGGAACATTCCCTCGCTGTCGTCGGAAACTGGGGCAGGCTCCATCGCGATCCGGCGGCCGTTCGTCGACCAGCTAGTCGACCGGATCGTCAAACGCATAGCGGTCGCGAGCCAGGATGATCTCGTGGCGGAGGCAGCACGCGGCAAACTGATCCTCCGCCTGGACAAATGGACCGACGAGTCAGACAAATGGTCGGGCGCGCTCACTTATCAGAGGGACACGGTGGCTGGTGGTCAGATCGTCTCGCCACTGCTCGTAAGCCCCGAGACGGTCGTACCTGACGAGCACAGTCGGCTATTTCAAGTGGCGAACTCCATGCGCGAGGTCCAGCCGGAGATCAACCTGCTGGTCACGCCTTTCGCCGGCAAGCTTGCGGAGCCGATCACGGCCGCCGCACCGAAATGGGTATTTGCGAAGAAGGAATCGAAATGACCGAGGTGGGGGAAACGACCGCTGTAGTGCAGGAGCCGATCACTGTGGCCGGCGAAGTCGCAGACCCGTTCGGCGACCTCGACGACATCCCTTCGAAGAACAACAGTCGCGTCGGCTCGGTCCGCCCGAGCTCGTTGCTCTACACATCAGGCATCGGCGCAACCGTCGACATGCCGCACCTTGCGGTCATGCCCCAGGGCCTCGACGCGTGGGAGCTCGCCTACTCCCGGCAGGGCAAGCCCCAGCTGGTCTTGGTGGAACGCCTACTGACCGCCGTGCGCGGCCAGCTGGGGCATCAAGTGGATGAGCTGCGACAGCCGCCCTGGGTTCCGGAGAAGGCGTACGAGAGCGGTACGCCGATCGGCATCCCGACGCGAGTATTCCCGCAGTGGCTGCGCTGCACGGGGTGCGACCTGCTCGCACCCATCTCGGAATCGAAGAAGTTCGAGTTCGTGAACAAGAGCAAGCACCGCCCCGACAAAGCACAGTTCGTGCACAAGGACTGCAAGGGACGACCCAAGAAGGGCCAAAAGCTCGGAACGCTGGACGCGCGCCCGCGCTTGGCGGTGCCTGCCCGATACCTGATCGCATGCACCGATGGGCACCTTGACGAGTTCCCCTACGTGGAGTGGCTGCACCGAGCCGACGAGGGGGGCGGAAAGTGCTCGAAGGCACCCAAGCCGGAGCTGCGGATGGTCGAGTGGAGATCGAACCTGGGTCCGCAGGTGACCATCAGATGCGTGGCGTGCGACCTGAGCCGCAACATTGCGGAGCTCACCCGCGCCGGTGGCGAAAAGATGCTGCCGAACTGCCGGGGGCGGCATCCGCACCTTCCGACATACGCTCCCAAGAACAAGCCGTGCGAGGCCGAAGTGCGCCTCATGCTGCTTGGAGCGGCGAACCAGTGGTTCCCGGCGTCTGTGAGCGTGCTCGTCCTGCCTGCCCGGAAGCACCTCACCCCGGCCGACATCGCAGTGACTGTTAAGGGGCTGCCCGCCCCGACATTCATCGACGTGCAGTCGCTCGAGGACCTGATCGGATGGCGCAAGTACGGGCCCAAGGACGTCCGCGCGCTCTTCGAGGGGGTCTCAGATGATGCGCTCTGGCAGGCGATTCTGGTCGCTCGCGGACAGGCGGTCGCCGGTGCAGACGCGGCTGCGACGCCGTTGAGCTTCGACCCGATCACCTTGTTGGAGCCGGAGTGGGACACACTCGTGCACCCTGAGGACTTCGAGAGCGAAGACCGCAAGGCTGGATTCCGGGTGCGGCCGGTAGACGTGGCATCCGCTTTGCAGCCGGTGACCTCGCATGTGGTCGCCGTTGAACGAGTCAAGAAGGCCAACGCTTTCATCGGATTCACCCGTATCGACGCTCTCGACCGTGTGGGGGACGCCCCCAGTCGGATTGCTCCTCTGGTGCAGTCGGGCAAGCCGACATGGGTGCCGGCGACGGAAGACCGCGGCGAGGGGGTGTTCCTCCGGTTCGATGAAGATGCGGTCCGCGCGTGGGAGAGCGAAGTTCTGGAGTCCAAGGTGTGGCAGGCCCACATGGCAGCGAACGAGCGCAATGTGAAGCGTCGCCAGAGCCTCACTGCGGTGGAGATGATCGCGGCCGATCGGATGCCTCCGCCTCGCTATTGGGCGCTGCACACGATGTCCCACCTGCTCATCCGTGAGATGGCGATGTCGAGCGGGTACGGGTCGGCCTCACTCACCGAGCGCCTCTACGCCTGGCGGGAGACCGACGAGAGGAAGCCGGCGGCCGGCATCCTGATCGCGACGACATCGCCCGACAGCGAGGGCACCCTCGGGGGCCTGGTGGATTTGGCTCGCACCGAGCGGCTGGCAAGCGTGTTCCAAGACGCCCTGCGGCGGGCAGAACGGTGCTCGTCTGACCCCATCTGCGCGCACCGAGTGCCGAGCGGTCAGGAGGACTTCCTGCACGGAGCGGCCTGCCACTTCTGCGTGTTCGTGTCGGAGACATCGTGCGAGAAGGCGAACCGGTTCCTCGACCGCCGCTTCGCGCTGACGCTCAATGCCGGGCCCGAGCATGTGGTCGACGGGCTCTTCCAGCCGGTGCTGGCAGCCTTCGGGGCGAAATAGCCGTGGCAGATGCGTTGGTGCAGCTCGCGAAGGTGTTGTCACCGACACAAGCGACGAGCGTTGCTGCGTCATTGGATATCGACGGCCGATTGGACTACGCGATCGCGACGCTGCCGGGTACATCGCACCCAGCAGCGCCGCTTCTCGGCGCTGCGCTGAAGCGTCTGGGAGACTCTGCGGTGCTCGCCTCCGCGTTGCGGGGATTCGCCGCAGCGGGGGCGAATGCTCCGAACCCGCCGCGAGCGGTGTGGAGCGGGCCGTCATTCGACGGCGACAGTGACCACACGACCGCGGCTGTCGCCCACCTGATCGACGAGGCGACAGAGGACGTTTTCGCGTCGACCTACTCTGCGACGCTGGGGTCACCGTTCGTCGAGGCACTGTGGCGTGCGATCGCCCGGGGAGTGACGGTCACGGTCCTCGTGGATGGCAGCGAAAAGATGTCAGGTACTGCGGCGAAGCTGCTGAAGAGGCTTGAGGGGGCTCGATTCCTCACCTACGTGCCGGACGGGTCATTCGGATTGCAGCACTCCAAGGTAGTAATCGTTGACTCTGCCGCCGCATTTGTCACCAGCGCGAATCTCAGCGAGGCAGCCGCTCATCGCAACCTCGAGGTGGGGGTGTTGGTTCGTGATCCTGAATTCGCTTCGAAGCTGCGGCAACGGTTCCGGTCGCTCGCGGCGCTCAACACACTCATGGATATCGACTGACCGGAGTCTCCTTTGTCGGCGCTGGAGTGTCACGATGGATGTGATGAATGAGAGGCCGATGTCTTGGGCGTCGAGTCCGGCGACGCGCCGATCGATGCAAGGTAACAAAGCGCGGGACACGAGTGCTGAACTCGCCGTCCGCAGGCTGCTGCACGCGCGAGGGCTGCGCTACCGCGTGAACTACCGGCCGCTACCGGAGTTGCGCCGCACCGCAGACATCGTGTTCACGCGCCGGAAGATCGCGGTACTTATTGACGGGTGTTTTTGGCACGGCTGCCCGCTGCATTACACGCGTCCCGCCGCCAACCGGGAGTTTTGGGATGCCAAGGTGGAGCGGAACAAGGTGAGAGATGCCGATACCGTTCGCGCCTTCGAAGCGGCGGGGTGGAGGGTACTGCGGTTCTGGGCGCACGAAGGAGCCGCAGAAGTCGCGGACACGATTGCTGCAGCGGTATTCGAAGGGCGCTCGAATACGACGGTTGAGCCCGAGGCGTAGGCCTAGCGTCTACACTGCACTTTATCGAGTGTGCACATCCAAGGATTGTCAGGCCGCGAATTCCTCGTACCGTCTTGCGAGGGCATCGGGAGCCGGCCGATCGACGCGACGGCGGGGAAGCGTCAACGTCCTTCCATGCATGTCCTGCAACCCGTAGCGGAGCATCGGCCCGTCGACTTCGTCGAGGAGAGCGTTATTGATGCGAACGACGTAAGTCGGTGTAATCCCCAGGAGGTTGCGGTCGTAGGCAGCGTGGTGGATTTTGCAGAGAGACAGGCCATTGGTCACATTGGCGAATCCGTCCTGATCGGCATCAGGGATGATGTGGGCAGCATCCAGGAGTTCGACGTGCTTGAGCGAACAAATGGCGCAGGTGTTCGCGTAGGCGTGCATGACCTTTGCTCGGAAGGCCGGCTGATGAAGACGGGCTTTGACGGTCCGTTCTGCATACGCCCGCTGGTCCGGCGGTAGCGTGGCGGGATCGCCGAAGAAGCGAAGTGATTCATCCATGGTGATCGTGAAGACCCTCTTTATCGGGTCATCCGCAACGACGTACACCGGGTAATGAGCGACGTAAACACTGGTGCGAATGCCTTCGAAGTAAATGAGGGGCGCCTGGACCTGAAACGCTTTCTTCAGCTTGGTGTTGTCGCTGCGCTCCGCAGTTCGGTAGTCATATTTGACGAACGCAGCCGTGTCGAGTTCATCGGAATAAGGGCTGTCCACGCTCGTCATTATGCTTAACGTGGATTCGAAGTCGACTGGGTTTCGGATTCCCCTCCCGCGATCGATCAGCGGGAGGCGGATGTCACCGATATAAAAGTTGAAGAGTTCATCGCGGGTGAACTCGCACTGCCCGCAGAGTTGACGATCATCGAGCCAGCGAAAGATGGCGACGCGAAGATCCTGTTCGATTTCGGGCGAGTACACATAGCAGGTCTACCAGGTTATTCATGTTGAACCGGTACCTGGCGGAGACTCTTTGTGCCGGTGAACAACTCTTATTACTCAGGCACAGAGCGCTAGGGAAACATTCCACCCTCGCCCGTGTTACCCCTGACATGAAGTCCATTGTGTACAGCCAGACCGGTGACCCGTCCGTGCTCCAGCTCGTCGATCGGCCGGTGACCGAACCCGGAGCCGGCGAGGTGCAGGTGCGGATCGTGGTCAGCGGCGTGAACCCTACCGACTGGAAGTCGCGCCTCGGCTCAGCACCGGGCCAGGCGCTGGCGTTCGACGACGTGGTGCCGGGCCAGGACGGTGCCGGCATCGTGGAGGCGGTCGGCGCTGGGGTGCAACATGTGTCGGTGGGCGACCGGGTGTGGCTGGCGCTCGCCGCGTACCAGCGCGCGAATAGCGGTTCGGCCCAGGAGCACGCCGTGCTACCCGCGGAGCGCGTCTTCCTGCTGCCGGCGAATGCGAGCTTCGACCAGGGCGCGAGCCTCGGAGTGCCGGCAATCACGGCGTACCGGGCGCTGACGGTGGCCGAAGACGGGCCGCGGCGCCTGCACCCGGGTGCCCTAGCCGGGAAGGTGGTGCTCGTGGCCGGCGGAGCTGGTGCGGTCGGGCACGCGGCGATCCAGCTGGCCCGGTGGGCGGGGGCATCCGTTGTCACGACCGTGAGCGGTCCGGCGAAGGCGGCGCTCGCCACGGCGGCCGGCGCGCAGCACGTGCTCACCTACACCGACCCGGATGTCGTCGCCCAGATCCGGGCGATCGCGCCGGAGGGGGTGGACCTGATCGTGGAGGTCGCGCCGGCCCAGAATGCGCGGCTCGACCTGGCCGTCATCTGTAATCGGGGGTCGATCGCGGTCTATGCCAACAACGGTGGCGACCAGGTGACGCTCGACGTGCGCCAGCACTTCAGCCTCAACGTGCGCTACCAGTTCGTGCTGCTCTACACGGTGGGTGCCGACGTGATTCGGGCGGCGGCCGAGGACATCACCGCGGCCCTCGTCGATGGCGCACTGACTGTGGGGGAGGCGGCGGGGCTGCCCCTGCACCGCACCGACCTCGCGCACACGGCGGATGCCCATGCCCTGGTCGAGAGCGGCGTTGTCGGGAAGGTGCTGATCGACGTCTCGGCGGGCCGGTAAGAACATGCGCGCCGGGCTTACACAAGATGGAATGTGCGAGCCCGGCCGGTTGTCAGTAGCTGCCAGCGCCTTCGGCCGAAGACGCACCGGAGAGCAGTGCCGCGCTGCCCGAGACACCAAGCCGGGTCGCGCCGGCTTCGATCATGGCCAGGGCATCGTCGAAGCTGCGTACCCCGCCCGAGGCCTTCACCTGGGCTCGGTCGCCCACGGTCTGCTTCATCAGGCGCACCGCGTGCACGGTCGCTCCGCCGGCGGGGTGGAAACCAGTGGAGGTCTTGACGAAGTCGGCTCCCGCGGCGACGGATGCCTGGCACGCGCCGACGATCTCGGCATCGGTCAGCGCAGCGGATTCGATGATCACCTTGAGTACCTTCGGTGCCGGAACGCTCGCGCGCACGGCCGCGATGTCAGCCTGCACGTCTTCAAAACGGCCGGCCTTGACGGCACCGATGTCGATGACCATGTCGATCTCGTCGGCTCCTTGCTCGATGGCGAGGGCGGCCTCGGCGGCCTTGATGGCGGAGTGGTGCTTGCCGCTGGGGAAACCGCAGACGACCGCGACCTTGAGGTCGGTGCCGGCGGGGATCGTGAGCGGCAGCATCGACGGGGAGACACAGATCGAGTAGGTGCCGAGCCTGATGGCCTCGGCGATGAGTGCGGTCACGTCGGCTGCGGTGGCCTCGGGCTTGAGGAGGGTGTGGTCGATGTGCTGGGCGACCATGGCGGCGCTGAGGGGGACGGTGGGGGTCGAAATCATGGTGTGTCCTTAGTTGGTGACGGGTGCGGGTTCGGGTTCGCCTTGGCGCTCCAGGACCGCGACGAAGGCGCGGTAGAGCACCAGGCCGAGGGCGGCGACCGCCGCGAGAATCAACAACACCGTTCCGTAAGAGGCCGCCTGGTCGGTGCCGGCGATCCCCCCAAGCAGGTTGGGCTTCAGGTTCATCAGGGTTGCGGTGTAGGCGATGCCGATCGGCACTGCCATGTTGATGGTGAGGTTGTAGAAGCCGATGGCGATACCGGAGTTCTCGACCGGCACCCGCCCAATGGCGGTCGACACGAGGGGGCCGTACATCAACGCGAAGCCCATCCCGAACAAGATCATCGAGATCACGAAGATCCCGATCCACTTGTCCACCACCAGAGCCGGGATCAGCATCGAGGCGGTGATCACGATCAACGCCGTGGTGATGGCCTGCTTGGATGTGAGGAACCGGGCGATTTTGCCGGTGGCCGAGCCGACTATCACTGCGGCGATGTAGCCGGGGATCAGCAGCAGGGAGACCTCACCCAGGTTGTAGCCGTAGATGTCGGATACCAGGAAAGGGAAGAGGAAGGTGTAGCCGAGCTGGACCGAGTAGATGACGAATACCACGATGATCATCAGCGAGTATTGAGCGTTGGCGAAGAACGCGATGGTGATCACGGCGTTGTCGTTGGTTCGGATGTGCCAGATGAACAGGATCAGCCCCGCGACGACTGGCACCAGGTACCAGGGGTTGAAGTTCTGCATGAACAGGATGATGCCGGTGGCGAACACCGCGATCAGGAAAAGCCCGAGCACGTCCACGTGGCTGTCGTTCGTTTCCTCCGCAGCAACCGTGCGGAGCACGAGCGGGATGGTCAGCAGGGAAAGCAACGTGACCAGGAAGAAGGCCGCCCAGCCGATGTAGGTGGCGATGAAGCCGCTGCCGACGGTGCCGATCAGTAGCGACAGTTGGAAGGCTGCGGTGCTGAAGCCCAGGTACTTCTTCTGCTCGTCGCCCCTGAAGTGCTTGGTGACGTAGATCACGTAAAGGGTCTCGGCGGCCGCCAGACCGGCGGTCTGGATCAGCCGGCCGATTAGGACCAGCCAGAAGTTGGCCTGGAAGATGAAGCCGACGATCGACCCGATCGTCATCACGAGGATCGCGAAAATGATGAGTTTCCGGATACTGATCGAGTCGGCCAGCGCGGCGTAGACGACGGCACCGATACCGATCAGGATGCCGGTCAGCGTGGCTTGCAGGCTGACGGTGTTGACGGGCAGGTTGAGGTCCTGCGCCAGCGCCGGCGACATGAACTTGAAGCCGTTGTCCAGCACCAGCGAAAACACGAAGAGAAACAGCAGGATAGGAACGGCCCGGGTCGGTGTGAAGACCGGGGTTGGACGCTTGGCGTGAGTCGCGTTGCTCATCAGATCAGTTCCAGCGCGATCTCGATCATTCCTGTGAAGGCGGTCTGCCGTTCCTCGGGGGTGGTCTTGGCGTTGGTGACGAGCTGGTCGCTAACAGTGAAGATGCCAAGCGCATCGACGCCCCCGGCCGCGGCGTTGGCGAACAGACCTGCCGACTCCATCTCGGCGGCCAAGATGCCCATCTTCATCCACTTCCCCATGGCGTCTGGATCGGCGCCGTAGAACAGGTCGGACGAGAGCACATTGCCCACGTGGGTGCGTTGACCGCGCTCGTCGGCGGTCCGTTTGGCGTGCTCGAGCAGCCTGTACGACGACAGCGGCGCCCATGAACCGGGCAGGTTGAACTGGTGCAGGTAGTTGGAGTCGGTCGACGCGCCCTGGGCGATAACTACGTCGTAGAGCTCCATGTTCTTCTGCATGGCGCCGCAGGTGCCCACCCGGATCAGGTTCTTGACCCCGAAAAAGTGGATCAGCTCATAGCTATAGAGCGAGATGGAGGGGATGCCCATACCCGTGCCCATTACGGACACGGGACGCCCGCGGTAAGTGCCCGTAAAGCCCAACATGTTACGAACCTCGTTGAAGCACCGGATGTCGTCGAAGTAGGTCTCGGCGATGAATTTTGCTCGTAGCGAGTCCCCCGGAAGGAGGATCGTCTCGGCGATGTCCACCCCTTTCGGATCAATGTGCGGCGTGCTGCTCGTGGGGGGATACAGACCCTTCATCGTTGACGGTGATCCGACCCTCGTGGTGGTTGAACTCATGTTGACCCCTTCGTCTGAATAGTATGAAGTTATACCTCTCAGGTAGCATATCAAATGTGATACGTTCGGGGTGACAAGGAGGTCTCGTGACGACCCGTTTGGAACCGCACCCGTTCTTTCACCAGCAGCTCTACCTCACCGTCGGCCAGCCGATTCGAGTCGCCGTCTACACGCGGCTCGCAGATGGAATCCGCTCTGGTGTGTTCCGGCTCGGCGAAATGCTGCCGAGGGAAACAGAGCTCTCGGCAATGCTCGGCGTCAGCCGCACACCCGTACGCGAGGCGCTGATGCTCCTCGAAGAAGACGGGTTACTGGTCACCCGTCGCGGAGTTGGACGATTCGTAACGGACTTCATCCCGCACGGCGGACTGGAGCAGCTGCGGCCATTTGAGGTCGCTCTAGCCGACCCGAACATGACGTTGACTGTTCAGCCGGTGCGCTTCGAGTTGGAAGGGGTTACAGACTTCGTGTCCCACCGGCTCTCGCTCGACCCGGCTGCCAACGCCTGGATCCGCGAGAGCGTCTTGCTGCAGGATGGCGTTCCCGTGGCCACTGTTCAAGAGCATCTCCCCGCTGGGCGCTACCTCAGTGATGTGAGCGCGCGAATCGCATCCGAACTCTCGGAGATCGCCGCCGAACCACGGACACTCCTCGCATCCATGCAGGCCAACGGCCACGTCTTCACAAACAGCGTGTGCCAGATCGTCGCAACCGACGCTGGCCCCACGCGAGGGAAACTGCTGAACATAGAGCCGGCAGCGGCGGTCCTCGTTCTGACCCAGACAGCGGAGCACGGCGGAGTTCCGATCTACGCCGCAAAATGTGTCGTCGCGCCCGGGCACGGGTCACTGTCGGTCAGGCAACATAACCCGAACTAGGGGTGCTTTTCGGCGGGGGATCAGGCTGAATGCGGGCGACCCTGTCGGCGGCCACGTCGGCCCCTTGTCGAGCGCATGCAGTGCGAACGCGCGCGGAACGATGCGACGGTTCCAGGCGAGCAGACCTGTCCGCCCAATCGAGTTCGGCGAGGCCGGCACGGACGCCCAGTAGGTGCCGGTCGGGACGGCGTGCGTGCTGCCGCTGAGCAGTGCGGCGCTGCCGGAGACGCCGAGGCGACTCGCGCCCGCAGCGATCATAGCTCGGGCATCGTCGAAGCTGCGCACGCTGATGACCTTGAGCACCTTCGGTGCGGGGGTTCTCGCGCGCACGGCCGCGATGTCGGCCTGCACGTCGGCGAACCGGCCGGGCTTGACAGCACCGATGTCGATGACCATGTCGATCTCGTCGGTGCCCTGCTCGATGGCGAGCGCGGCCTCGGCGGCCTTGACGGAGCTGTGGTGCTTGCCGCTGGGGAAGCCGCAGACGACCGTGACCTTGAGGTCGGCGCCTGCGGGGATCAAGAGCGGCAGCATCGACGGTGATACGCAGACGGAGTAGGTGCTGAGCTCGATCGCCTCGGCGATGAGGGCCGTCAACTCTGCGGCGGTGGCCTCGGGCGTGAGCAGGGTGTGGTCGATCTGGCGGGCGACGCTTGTGGCGTCGGGGCGAGAGTGATCATGAGGTGCGTTCTTCGTTGGTGAGGGGTTTGGAGGTGCCTTGCGGCGTGCCGGGGTGCGCGCCGAGGGTGACGTGCGCGGCGGCGATGACCGCGTCGAGGTGGATGCCGCGGCGACGCAGCACCTCGGGGCCGCTGCCCGACTCGCCGAATTCCTCGATCGACACCACGCACCCGTCGAGGCCGACCCAGCGGTACCAGGCGTCGCCGCGGCCCGCCTCGACGGCGACGCGGGCGCGCAGGGCGGTCGGTAACACCGATTCGCGGTAGTCGGCGTTCTGCTCCGCGAACCACTCGGCACAGGGCAGGGAGACCACGCGGGCGGAGATGCCCTCCTCTGCCAAGCGGGCGGCGGCATCGATCGCGAGGTGGACCTCGCTGCCGGTGGCGAGGATGGCCAGGTCGTCACCGTCGCCGTGTTGCCAGCGCACATAGCCGCCGGCCGTGACGCCTGCAGGAGTTGTGTCGCTGCTCTCGAGCACCGGCAGATCCTGCCGGCTGAGGATGAGCGCGACAGGCCGGTCGGGGGAGGCGAGGATGCGACGCCAGGCGGCGACGACCTCAATGGAGTCGGCGGGGCGCACCACGTCGAGGCTCGGAACGGTGCGAAGCGACGCGATCTGCTCGACGGGCTGGTGGGTGGGGCCGTCTTCGCCGACGGCGACGGAGTCGTGGGTGAAGACGTACACCGCGCCGAGGCCCATCAGGGCGCCGAGACGGATGCTCGGGCGCATGTAGTCGCTGAAGACCAGGTAGGTGGAGGCGAACGGGCGCCACGGGCCCTGCAGGGCGATGCCATTGATGATGGCCGCCATGGCGTGTTCCCGGATGCCGAACCGGATGAACTCGCCGGCCGAGTTGGTTGCGGAGAAACGGTCGCCGTCGACCTCTACGGTGGTGGAGCCGGCGAGATCTGCGGAGCCGCCCCACAGGGGAACTGCGCCCTGCAGGGCGCGGAGCACGGCGCCGTTGGTCTTGCGGGTGGCGATCAGGTCGCCGGGGCTGCCGACCTTGACCGAGTCGAGAGCAGACGTGTCGAACTCGCCGCCGCGGAAGGCAATCCAGCGCGCTGAGGCCTCGGGGTCGAGGGTGCTCCAGGAGGCCAGGTCGGCCTCCCATTCGCGGTGCAGTTCATCGCCGCGGGTGAGCGCCCCGCGGGTGTGTTCGAGGGTCTCGGGGGCGACGAGGCCCTGCAGGGGAGCATCGGGGGCGAAGCCCAGTGTCGTCTTCACCGCGGCGAGCTCGTCGGCGCCGAACCCACCCGCGTGCGCGGCCGACCTGCCGCCGAACTTTGCGGAGGGGGCACCGATGACCGTGCGGAGAGCAACCAGGGTGGGGCGGCCGGTGCGTTCCGCCGCCGCGCGGAGGGTGGCCTCGAGGGCATCAAGGTTGTTGGGGGTGTCGATCTCGAGCACGCGCCATCCGTAGGCCCGGTACCGGGCGCGCACGTCTTCCGTGAAGGTGTCGGCGGTGCTGGAGTCGATGGTGATGCCGTTGTCGTCCCAAATGAGAACCAGGTTGTCGAGACCGAGCGTGCCGGCCAGGCTCGACGCCTCACCGGAGACGCCCTCCTGCAGGCATCCGTCGCCCGCCAGCACCCAGGTGGTGTGGTCGAGCAGGGTGGAGCCGGGGGTGAACACGGCGCTCTCGTGCCGGGCGGCCATGGCCATGCCCACGGCGGAGGCGACGCCCTGGCCGAGCGGTCCGGTGCTCATCTCCACGCCGACGGTGTGGTGCACCTCGGGGTGTCCGGGCGTCTTGGAGCCGAGGGAGCGGCTCTTGGCGAGGTCGTCGAGGGTGAGGCCGTAGCCGGTGAAGAACAGCTGGGTATAGAGCAGAAGGCTGGCGTGACCGGCGGAAAGAACGAAGCGGTCGCGGGCGGGCCAGTCGGGGTGGGCGGGGGAGTGACGCAGAACTCGGGAGAACAAGACGTGGGACAATGGCGCCAATGCCATGGCGGTGCCGCCGTGTCCATGTCCTTTGGCCTGCACGATGTGGGCGGCCAGGGCTTGGGCACTCGCGACAGCGCGGGTGTCGAGCTCGGGCTGCGTCGTCGTTGACGTGGGATTTGTTGATTCGGTAGCCATGGGAGACACTTTGGTATACAAATGTACTTAAGTCAATAACGGATCCGGCGAGTGTGCAGTGCACCCGCGGATGCGTCGGAGGGGTAAGGATTCGATGGCTCACACTTTATCTACGGGCTCGGGCGTGGTGCTCGGTCTGATCCGGTCCGGCCTCGCCACCACCCGCAGCGGCCTCATCGACCAGCTCGGCTGGTCGCGGATCACCCTGGCGCGGCGCCTGGACGAACTGCTGCTCGCGTCGATCGTGGTGAGTGTGGGGCAACTCGATTCCCGCGGCGGCCGCCCGCCCGAGGAGTTCGCGGTCAATCCGCACGCCGGCCTGCTGTTCGCCGTGGACATTGGTGGATCGCACACCCGGCTGGCCATCACCGACCTGGTCTCCACCATTCTCAGCGAGGATGAAGCCGACATCGGGCTGAGCGAGGGGCCGGCCAAGATCTTCGAATGGGCCGGCCAGGTCTTCGACCACATGCTCGATCGGCTCGGCAAGACCCGCGCCGACGTGGTGGGGATCGGCGTGGGCGTGCCCGGCCCGGTCGATTTTGTGACCGGGCGGCTCGCCACCGGGCAGGTGGACGCGCAGTGGGACGGCGTTTTGGTGAAGGACTACTTCGCCGGCCGCTTTGACAATGCCGTATTCGCCGTGGACCGGGACGTGAACATCATGGCGCTCGCCGAGGCGCGGCGAGGCTGGAGCGAATACCGAGACGTGGCGGTGCTCAAAGCCGGCATCGGGGTCGGTTTGGCGTTTGTGCTCGACGGCTCGATCTACCACGGCTCCCGAGGAGGCGCGGGCGATCTCAGCCCGGTGCGCTCCGGCGGAGCCCGCACCGAACGGCTCGAGACGAGCGCCAGCGGTGCGGTGATCCGCCGCGAGCTGCAGCGCCGGGGCTACCGGGTGCGCACCAGCAACGACATCGTCGGCCTCGCCAACCAGGGCGACCCCGAGGTGCGGCGGCTGCTCAGCGAGACCGGCACCGCCATCGGGCAGAGCCTGGCGCACGTGGTGGGTCTGCTCAACCCGCAGGCCGTGGTGGTCGGCGGCAACCTCGCCCAGGCCGGCGAGCCCTTCCTCGGCGCCATCCGCGACGCTATCTTCGCCGGCGCCCGGGACTTCGCCCTGCAGGGGCTGGTGGTGGAGAAATCCCGGCTCGGCCACATCGCCGGCATCACGGGAGCCTCGCTCATCGCCCAGGACGCACTCTTCGAGGCCGACCGCATCAGCCGGTTAACCCGTGGCGCCCTGCCCGGTCTCTCCCCGCTCGTTCCGTCGATCTAACTCGCGCTGGAGCCTCGGCAGTTCCCACACTGGCCGCGCCCGCCATTCGTTGCCTACGACGCCATTTGGCGACGCTAGAGAGTCAATTTCAAAAACTTTAGTACATTTATAGACAAAAGGTCGCTCAGGCTTGTACAATCATCCCAATCGCCCTCGCAATCAGGGGTGGATCGAATCCAAACAACGGAGTTCATTCGTGGCACTCAACCTCGCCGAAGCACTGTCGTCCATCGTGACCCAGGCGGATGCAGCCGACTGGCGTGCCGCGATCCGTCTCGCCGGCGACGGCCTCGTGTTGGGTGGAGCAACCACGGATGCTTACACCGACGAGATGATCGACGCTGTCGAAAAGCACGGCCCCTACATCGTCATCGCCCCGGGCATCGCCCTGGCGCACTCCCGGCCGTCTCCGGCGGTTCTCACCGGCGGACTCAGCTGGGTGAGCCTGGCCACCCCCGTCAAATTCGGCAACAAGGCCAACGACCCCGTCAACCTCGTGATCGGGCTCGCCGCCGTCGACCACGACGCTCACCTCGCCGTGATGCGCGCACTGGCCGGTGTTCTCTCCGACAGGTCGGCCATGGAGCGCCTCACCGCGGCCACCAGTCCGGCCGACGTTCGCGCCGTGCTCGGCGGGTTCGCCGCAGTCGCGTAACGCGCGGCACACGCATCCACCCCACTCTTCTACTCTCTGATCTCACCCAATCGAAAGGCACCCCATGAAGATCGTCGCCGTCTGTGGAATGGGCATCGGTACGTCCGTGCTCCTGAAAATGAACGCCGAGAAGGTTCTCGCGAAGCTTGGTATCGATGCGGATGTCGAGGCCGCCGATATGGGCGTGGCTCGCGGTGCCGCTCAGACGGCCGAGATCGTGCTCACCTCGGCGGAGCTGGCCGAAGAACTCGGCGATGTTCCCGCCGAGGTCATCGTCATCAACAACTTCTTCGATCTCGAGGAGATCACTGAGAAGCTCACCGCCGCCGTCGAGTAACCCCTTTCACCTTCCCTTCTCACAGAATATGGAGCTCCCACAATGGAGTGGCTCGTCGTCGTACTGAACTTCATCGGTCAACAGATCCTCAACGTTCCGGCTTACCTGATCGGCATAATCACCGCCATCGGACTTATGGCACTCAAGCGCAACGCCGGACAGGTGATCGGCGGCTCCCTCAAAGCGGCCCTCGGCTTCCTGATCCTCGGTGCCGGCGCCGGCGTCGTGGTGGGCTCCCTCGACCCGCTGGGCAAACTGATCCTCGCGGTCACCGGCGCCCAGGGTGTTATTCCCACCAACGAGGTCATCACCGCCATCGCGCAGGACGAGTTCGGCGCCCAGAGCGCCTACGTGCTCACCCTCGGGTTCCTGGTGATGCTGGCCCTGGCCCGCTTCACCCCGCTGAAGTACGTCTTCCTCACCGGGCACCACATGGTCTTCATGGCCACGATGCTCACCGTGGTGCTCTCCGTCGGATTCGGAGACGGCGCCGGCTGGCTCGTGGTCGTCATCGGCGCTCTGCTGCTCGGCGTGATCATGGTGGTCATGCCCGCGTTCGCGCACCCCTGGACCAAGAAGATCACCGGCAACGACACCATCGCGATCGGCCACTTCGGCACCCTCGGCTACATCGCTGCCGGTGCCGCCGGCCAGGCCGTCGGTCACCGCAGCAAGTCGACCGAAGAGATCAAGTTTCCGCAGGGCCTCAAATTCCTGCGCGACTCGATGGTCGCCACCTCACTGTCGATGGTTCTCATCTACCTGGTCTTCGCCATCTGGGGCCTCATCGCCCTGCCGCTGCAGGAGGCGCTCGACATCTTCGGCTCCGCCGACGCCGGCGCGTTCATCATGGCGGCCTTTGCCCAGGCCCTGCAGTTCGGTGTGGGTGTCGCGGTCATCCTCTACGGTGTGCGCACCGTGCTCGGCGAGCTGGTCCCCGCGTTCCAGGGGATCGCCGAAAAGGTTGTGCCCGGTGCGCGTCCCGCGCTCGACATCCCGATCGTGTTCCCGTTCGGCGCCAACGCCGTGCTCATCGGCTTCCTGAGCTCGTTCGCCGGTGGCCTCCTTGCGCTGGGTGTGCTGGCAATCTGGCTGAACCCGATGTTCGGGCTCGCACTGATCCTCCCCGGCATGGTGCCGCACTTCTTCACCGGTGGTGGAGCCGGTGTCTACGGCAACGCGACCGGCGGACGCCTCGGTGCCATGCTCGGTGGCTTCGTCAACGGCGTGATCATCACCATCCTGCCCGCCATCCTGCTACTGGTTCTCGGCGACTTCGGCTTCGCCAACAGCACCTTCGGCGACGCCGACTTCGGTTGGTTCGGCACCCTCGTGGGTGTCAGCGTCGGTGTGGGCGGCGGACTCGGGGTCGTCCTTGCGATCCTCATCGCCGTGGTGCTCGTCAGCGTCGCGATCGTCTACCAGATCCACGTTGTGGACAAGGGCTGGGTGCCCGGGGCCAAGCGTGACGTCTGGATCGCCGAAGAGAAGGCGGCCGAGAAGGCCGTTCTCGACGCCGAGAAGGCTCGTCGCAAGGCGGAAAAGGAAGCGGCGGCCGAGGCCGTTTAGGTTCACCGGCTCGACGTTTCGCCAGAGGGCGGCCCCGCGGTGCGGGGTCGCCCTCATCGTGTGTGGGGGCTGCTTCGCGGCTGACGCCCCAGTCATCAGCAGTGAGATTCGCTCGTTGGCCCGGCATGGTGAGCAATTGCAGGAGGGTCTAGACCGTGGGGCCGTCTGGGGCGCAGAGAGGAACTTTCCGCCCCCGTCAGCGTTACCTCCGACCTGAAGCGAATTGTGTACAGCAAGAGCGGTGAACAGTCCGTTCTTCAGTTTGTCGATCTGCTGCTGACCGACCCCGGAGCAAGGATCGTGGAGGCGGCCGGCGACGGCGCGCAGCACGTGCGGGTGGGCGAACTGGTGTGGTTGGCGGTCGCCGCGTACCAGCGGGCACAGCGGTACGGCCCAGGAGTGCTCGATGCTTCCCGCCGAGCGCGTCTTCCCACTGCCGGCGAAGGCCAGCTTCGACCAGGGCGAGCCTCGGCGTGCGCATTGGATAGGAATGCAAAGCGTTGTCGGGTCTATTGGGCTTGAGGCTGAGGCTGAGGCTGGACGCAATTTCAGGACGGATGTATCATTTTGTAAACATGTCTTACTTTGGAAGGTGGCAGCGTGACGATCTCAATCCGTCTCACCCCCGAGGAAGAGGAGCGGCTGGAGGAGCTGTCCAGGCGCACGGGGCGTTCGAAGAGCTTCTACGTTCGAGCTGCCCTCCGCGAGCACTTGACCGATCTGGAGGACGCCTTTGCGGCCGACGAATCGCTGAACGCTTTTGAAGCCGCAGGCCGCCGCTCCCGGCCGCTCTCGGCGCTGAAAGCCGAGTCTGAGCTGTGATCGCCCGGTGGCGCGTTGAGACCACCGAGCAGTTCGATTGCCAATTCAGGAAGCTGGACCGCGCTGTGCAGCGACGAGTCCTGTCATACCTCGAGGACGTCGAACGTCTCGACGATCCTCGCCAACGCGGGAAGGGTTTGACCGCAAACCACTCCGGCGTGTGGCGATACCGAGTAGGGGACTACCGCGTCCTCGTTCAGATCATGGACGAGACTCTGGTCTTCCTGGCCGTAAACGTCGACCACCGCAAAAACGCATACTGAACCAACCGTGGGCGGGGTTCGGGATCGCATCAAATTTGTCTGCGGTGATTCAAAAAAGCGTGGGGCGTGGTTGCGATCAACTCGTTCGCACGGCCTCCAGCTATAGTCTCGGCATGAGTGCGTCCACCCGGATTCTTAAGGCTCGTTTACGGGCCAATCTCTCGCAGAGCCAGCTGGCCCTTCGTGCCAGACTTCCGCAGCCCAACCGCTCCGCCTACGAGGTTGGTCGGGTGCAGCCGCGGCCGGAAACTCTCGCTCGCATCCTGGCTGCCGCCGTTGAGCGGCCGTCTCTCGTGCTGGCGCGCGAGCGGCGCCGTGTGCTCGAACTGGCCGGCCACCGCGGTGCCGGCGCCGTGCGAGTCTTCGGCAGCATCGCCCAGGGCACGGATGCCGCCGGCAGCGACATCGACCTTCTCGTCACCTTCGCCCCCGACGCTTCCCTTCTCGATGCGGCCGGGCTCGTACTCGGTTATCGGGTGCGGGTGGGTGACTACCGGATCATCTACATCATTCGCAACGACATCCTCGTGGTGGTCGTGGTCACCGTCGGCCATCGTCGGGACGTGTATGAGTAACGCGTGATCACTTTCCGCTGCCGGTGCAGCTGGGGATTGGGTAGGTCACGCAGACGATCCCTGCGCCGCGATGCAGCCGACCCACACTTCGTCGCGAGCTCGGGTGATGCCCACGAACAGTTTGCGGCGGTCGCGCTCGTCGCGTTCGATCTGCGAATCGGTCCACCCCGCTCCAGTGACGCCCGGGAACATCAGGCGTTCGGTGAGCCAGGGCAGCAGCACCTGCTTGAACTCGGGGTGCATGATGCCAACAACAACACTGAGGCGAAGACCGCCCGTGTCTCAGTGTGCCGGGCCACGTTCAGATGAGCGCTACCTGAGTCCCAGGTGTATGTTGCGTGCAACGATTCGGATGGGAGCTGTGATGATGCCGAGAGTGGGCGCAAGCGAACCGAGCAACACCGCCCTCTACGTCACGGGCGGTGTGCTCACTGTTGTCCTGGCCGCTCTGACGGTTCTGATCACAGTGCTTGCTCAGCAGCCTGTGGGTGTACCGGCCGAGATCGCGCTCACCGTCTGGATCCTCCTCGGACTATCAGCGCTCCTCGTCCTGCTCACGCTGGTGGCCTGGATTTCCCGAGTTATGGATGGCACGGCAAACCGTGGTGCGCTCAATCTTCCGAACGGCAGCATCAGCGCGGTGATTGCGCTCTTGCTTCTGCTCCTCTTCGCGTTTTCGTCGATCTACCTGTTCAGTCAGCTCAGCTTGCGCGAATCGCGGGGCGCGAAATCCACCGGAGTTTCGGAAAGCACACTCGCGGGCTTTCCGTCTGAACGCGTCATCAGCGTCAATGTTGCCGAGGCTGGCGCCGCCGACGGGACCGGGCGCACCTACGATGTGGTGCTGGCGCCGGCTTCTGGCGCAAGCACTGACTTCGCCGAGACGATCTTCGCCACACTGTCGACGGTCGTCATCGCAATCGTCGGCTTCTACTTCGGGCAGCGGGCCGCTACCTCGGGGGTTCAAGCCGTACAAGACCTACAGACAAACGCCGAGCTGACTCGTTCAAAGATTGAGCTAGAGCGGGAAATGCAGACGACACGGGTGCCGATTGCCGGAGCGGGAGCCGGCGTCGTAAAACCGGGTTCCGGACCCGTTTCGGACGGCCTGGCCACAGAGCGAACACCGGCGCCGCCGGAGAAACCAGGAGCTTGAATCGCATCTGACTGGAGTGGGATCGACATGACACATGACAGCATCCGCTTACCATCGGCCAGGGGGCCGCACGCCTCAGCCCGGACGTTCTTGGCGCTCGTACTTGCTGGGTTTCTCCTCACGGGCGCCAGTTGCGCTCGGAGTGGCACGAGCAGCCTGGATGATCTGGGGCGCATTCTCGGCCGATCTGCAAACGAGACCGAACTCATCGTAGGAGGCGGTTCTGCTGCCGCGGAGAAGAATGCCGCCCGTTGGCTCGAGCAGATCGAGGCCTATGGTGACAGCGATGTGCGAGCCGCCTGCAACCTTGCCCTGGCGATGTCTGGTTCCGGAACACCGAAGACTCAGGCCGATCTCAAGCAGCTATTGCAACTTACCTCCGCCATCACGAATCCCACGGCTGAAGTGACAAACCTGCGGGATACGACGGCGTCTGCATTGATCGAGGATTACCAATCGGCCTCCCTGGCCGCGGCAATAGTGGCGTTCGACGAGACCCTCTGCTGACCAGACGTGCTTGGTCGACTGAACGTCGACCAGGGTGGTCAGGGCCGGAATCCCAAAGTTCGTTCCTGGAATGACGGGTCCATGCGCTTCATCTGCGGATTGAGGGTGGAGGCATGCTGCCAGTCCTGGTCATTCTTTGCGAGCAGGTCCATCGCTCTCGCGAGCAATCGTGGTTCGATCGCGGTCTGAGCCCATCGTGTGCTCTTGCTCTACGTATGGTCGAAGGGCTATCTCGGGGAGGTCGGCCCTGCCGAGGCCGGGGCCGCGTGACGCGTTGGCATTAGTGCGCCTGGGCCTGCTTCGGGGAACGAGCGCCAAGTTAAACCCGGGTATTTCTGTATCAGCTGCGTGCGCAAGACATCAACTGCGGCATCGCTTCCAACGGCGTCAGTACAGCCAGTTAACGCCAGACGAACTTTCGTTCAGATGGCCTGGAGCTGGATTTGCTGCGCCTTAGTGTGAACGAACCGTTGCTAAAACTTGATTCGGCCGGTGAGTGGCCATCTGCCCTCTCGCGGCCCAGAAAAGGACTGACTCTTGCACAAGCGCACCCTCACCGCGGCCACCCTTGCGACCGTGCTTCTCAGCACCGTTGCGTTGACGTCATGCAGCAGCACGGCAGGCGAGGCGTCGTCGTCGGGGGAATCCTCCGGAACCCTCATCGTCTACACGAACTCCAATTCGGATGGGCGTGGGGAATGGGTGACGGCGAAGGCGGCCGAGGCCGGGATGAAGATCGAGATCGTGGGGCTGGGCGGGGCCGACCTCGCCAACCGCATCGTCGCCGAGAAGAATAACCCGGTGGGCGATGTTGTCTTCGGCCTGAACAATATGTTCTTCGAAACGCTGAAGGCAGAGGATGCCGTTGCCGCCTACACGCCGGAGTGGTCCGGGGATGTCGACAAGAAAGCCGGCGACGCCAAGGACGGGGCGTTCTGGCCCCTGGTCGAACAGGCCATCGTCACCGTCTACGACACCAACACCGTGAAGAGCGCAGACGCCCCGAAACAGGTCAGCGACCTGTGGGACGACGCCGAATACGACGGCCGATACGAAGTGAACACCAGCCTCGGCCAGGCCACCCCGCAATTGGTGCTCGCCGGCTTGCTCGCGCCCTATGCCGACGAGAAGGGTGACCTGGGCATCTCGGATGCCGGCTGGAAGCAGGTGCAGGACTACTACGAGCACGGTTCGCCAGCCGTCGAGGGCACCGACCTGTATGCGCGCCTGACCCGCGACGAGGTCGACTACGGCGTGCTTCCGAGCAGCGGAATCACCAGCCGCGACGCCGAATACGCCACCAAGACCGGCGTGATCAGCCCGGAAGACGGTGTCCCCTACGTCACCGAACAGATCGCGGTCATCAACGGCACGCCGCGCCAGGAGCAGGCCGAGAAGTTCATCGACTGGTTCGGCGGCGCCGAGGTGCAGGGCGAGTTCGCCGCCGAATTCGCGTCCTACCCGGTGAATGAGAAGGCTCGCGCAGAGGCGCTTCCCGCGGTCGTCGAATTGATCGAGTCCCTCCCCAAGCAGGACATCGACTGGTCGCTGACCCGCGAACGTATTTCCGAGTGGGTCGAGAAGACCGAGCTCGAGTACCTGCCCTAAGTCTCGGCCCGGGCACGAACAGTCATGATCAGATTCGAGAATGTCGAAGTGAGCTTCGGCGAGAAGATCGCCATCCCCGACCTGACCCTCGAGATCGAGCAGGGTGAGTTCTTCACCCTGCTCGGGCCCTCCGGGTGCGGCAAGACGACGGCCCTGCGCACGCTCGCGGGGTTCATCGAACCGTCCCGGGGTGAGATCTACATCGACGGGAAGGTGGCCACCCGGCTGCCGAGTGAAAAACGCAGCGTGGGCATGGTCTTCCAGAACTACGCGCTGTTCCCCAGCATGAGCGTGTGGGAGAACATCGCGTTCGGCCTGCGGGTGCGAAAGACCAGGAGGGCCGAAACGGCGCTGCTCGTCGACGAGATCGCCGCGCAGGTCGAGCTCACCGAGGAGCAGCTCGCGAAGAACGTGTCCGAACTCTCCGGTGGCCAGCAGCAGCGGGTCGCCATCGCCCGGGCTCTCGTGCTCAAGCCGCGCATCCTGCTGCTCGACGAGCCCCTCTCCAATCTCGACGCCAAGCTGCGCGTGCAGCTGCGCGAACAGCTGAAAAACCTGCAGCGGGAACTCGGCATCACCACGGTGTACGTCACGCACGACCAGGAAGAAGCCCTCACCATGAGCGACCGGATCGCCGTGTTCAACCACGGCGTGGTCGAGCAGGTAGGCACCCCGGAGGAGATCTACAACCGCTCCGGCACCGAGTTCGTGTGCACCTTCGTCGGTGCGATGAACAAGCTCTCGGGCGACGTCGTGCACCAGCTGCGCCAGCGCGGCGGCACCGGTCTTGCACCAGCAAAAACGTCGTACCTGCGCCTGGAGAAGGTGTCGTTGCAGGCGCCCCCGGGCAACACGGATGCGATCCGGCTCGACGGCGTCGTCGCCGGCCGTTCCTACCACGGCTCGCACAGCACCTACACAATCGACAGTCATGGCAGCAGCATTCGTGCCCTGGTGCCCGAGGGCGGCGGATCTGCGCTGGAACCGGGTTCTGCGGCGCAGCTGTATATCGACCCGTCGTCGATCCTGCAGTACTAGAGGGGGGCATCCGTGCGCACTTCGTCGTGGGCTTCAATGTTCCGATCCCCGTTCGTCGTCATCATCACCCTGGTGACGCTGTGGTTCGTGGCGACGTTTTTGGTCTTCCCGAACGCCAACCTGCTCATCAGAACCTTCTTTCCGGAGGGCCAGTTCAGCTTTCGGGCCGTCGAGAAACTGGTCAGCTCCGAACGCGCGATGAACAGCCTCTGGCACAGCTTCGCGCTGGCCGCCACGCTGGCCGTCACGGTGAATGTCGTCGGCATCTTCATCGTTCTCGTCACCGACTATTTCAAGATCCGGGGCGCACGGATGCTGTGGCTCGGCTACGCCACCACCCTCATCTACGGGGGCATCGTGCTCGCCGCCGGCTACAACTTCATCTACGGCCGCTACGGATTCGTCACCAACGCCGTGCGCAACTGGTTTCCTGAGATCGACCCGAACTGGTTCTCCGGCTACTTCGCGGTCGTCGTCGTGATGACGCTGGCCACGACGACGAACCATATGCTTTTCCTGGGATCGTCGCTGGCGAAGATCGACTACCAGACCATCGAGGCGGCACGCAATATGGGCGCGTCGACCATGGGCATCCTCTGGCGAATCGTGTTGCCCGCCCTGCGCCCGATGATCTTCGCCGTGACAGTTCTCACGTTCCTGACCGGTCTCGGCGCACTGACAGCGCCGCTCGTGTTGGGCGGCACCGATTTCCAAACGATCGCCCCGATGATCCTCACCTTCTCCAAGAGCACCGGGTCGCGTGACCTCGCCGCGCTGCTCGCCGTGATCCTCGGCCTGGCGACCATCGTGCTGCTGGCAATGATGAACCGGGTCGAAAAGTCGGGGGTGTACTTCTCGGTGGCGAAGGTGGCGACCCCGCTGCAGAAGCAGAGAATCCCGAACCCAGTGGCGAACGCTGCCGTGCACGTTGCCGCCTACGCTCTCTTCGTCGTCTACGCGACGCCGGTGCTGCTGATCGTGCTGTTTTCCTTCGTGCACTCGAGTGCCATCGTCACGGGAAGCATCAGCTGGGATTCGTTCACGCTCGACAACTACGCCACGGTCTTCGGCACACCCGCAGTGCTCCGACCCTTCGTGGTCAGCGTCGTCTACAGCGCGCTGGCGTCGGTGATCGTGGTCGGCGGGATGCTGTTCGTCTCACGGTTGCTGCAGAAACACCGCAACCCGTTGACCGCCACGCTGGAGTACCTGCTGCACATCCCCTGGATCCTGCCGACGATTCTCATCGCCCTCGCCCTCGTCATGACGTTCGACCGCCCAAACCCGATGGTCGGCGGCCAGGTGCTCACAGGAACGACGAGTCTCCTGTTGATCGCCTACGTGATCGTGAAGATCCCGTTCACCCTGCGATTGCTCAAGGCGGCTTTCGCATCGGTGCCGGAGTCGCTCGAGGATGCCGCCCGCATCCTCGGTGCCGGGTCGATGTTCACCCTTCGCACGGTTCTGGTTCCGCTGGTTCTCCCGACCGCAGCTGCGATCACGGCACTCAACTTCAACAGCCTGCTCGACGACTATGACGCCGCGGTGTTCCTGTATCACCCGCTCTACCAACCCCTCGGTGTTGCGATCAAGGCCAGCACGGAGGGGGAGAACAACCTCGACTCCATGTCGATCACGTTCGTCTACACCGTGTTGCTCATGATCATCATGGGGTTCACCATGTACCTGGTCTACGGGCGAGGAGGCTCGTCGACGAAGCGCCATACGCGCCGCGCCCGCACTGTCGCGGCGAAGTAGTCGGGGCGGCGGAGTCCTCCCTGCGCCTGAACATCAGCCCGAGCGGTCAGGCTCCGCGTGCAGCAGGGCAAGCACCTTCCCCGCGCTAACCGAAGGTCGATCTGCGACCCGGAGTCAGACTGCCGACTCCGCGGCATCCGTCACCGCGTCGAGCACGGCACACACGGCCGCCGGGTCGCCGAGGATGCGGAAGTGCCCGCCGACCCTGAGCTGGATGTTGCGGGCGCCGACGAGTTCACTGCCCTCGGGGACATGCGGGTCGAACACGCCGTAGATAGACGTGATGCGGTCGTTGACCCGGTGGTCCAGGCCGAGGTCGTTCAGGGCCACGTTGGCGGGAGCGAAGGCACGGATGCTCGGCACGACCCAGTAGCGCGCATAGCGGGAACCGCCGAAGGGAGCACTGATCGCGGTCATTCCGCTCACCCGGCGGCCCGGGTCATCCGTCGTCATGAGCAGTTTGCCGATCAGGCCGCCCTTGCTGTGCGCCACGATGACGACGCCGTTCAGGTTCTCCCGCTCGAGGTAGGCGGCCACGGTCGCGGCGGCATCCGCCAGAGAACGCCGGTTGCGGCCGAGCTTCGCCACCACGTGCACCGGATGCCCGTGGCCGTGCAGTATCTCAATCAACGGTCGCATGAACTGCCAGGATTCATACACCCCGGGGATGATCACGATCGGGGCTTTGGTACCGGAGCAAAAGTCCGTGGGCCGGGCGCGGGAGAGGAACGCACGGGTCTGGCCGGTCGCCGCATAGACATAGTCGAGCAGCCACCACCAGGCCTCGCGCAGATGGCGACTCAGCAGACGGGGGTTCAGGAGACGGCGAATCATTGTGCCGGGTGCGCGACCGACGGAAGCCGCAGGGCGTGCCCCTCGATGATGGCGGCGGTTTGCACGGCGGCACTGTGGTGCACCAGGTGGCGGTGCCCCGCGACCTCGAACACATGCCCGTCCGGCGCGGCGGCGGCCAGCGATGCACACCAGGTGCTGCCCGAGACGGGGTCGTTGGTGCCTCGGATCACGAGGATGGGGGAGTGCACCTCGCCAAGGGCCAGGTCGGTGCGGTAGCCGAGCATGGGGACGAGCTCGGTGGAGAACCAGCGCGGGCCGCACTCGAGGTAGTCACGGAACACGATCAGATTGCCCGACGGCGACTCCTTGGCCACATCCCGGGTCAGGCCCAGCGCCTGTTGCACGGCTGTCGACCGGCGGGGATCGGTGACAGGGCCGATCAGAACCAGGTGGGAGACGGCATCGGGGCGTTGCCGGGCCACCTCGGTGACGAATTGGGCGCCCATCGAATGGCCGACCAGGACCGCCCGCGGCACCTCGAGTCGATCAAGTAGCCGGCCGAGCAGGGCGCCGTATTCTTCGACAGCGAGCGGCCGAACGGGCCGGCGGGTGCCGCCGAATCCGGGCAGATCGAGCGAATGGGTATGCCCGATGGCGGCCAGGCTCCTCTGCACCCGGCGGTAGTAGCGGTGCGACGCCCCGATGCCGTGGACCAGCAGGTAGGTCGGCGCGTCCGGCGAAGGCGAGGTGCTCTTCAGGGAGTGCACGGTGAATTGATGCCCATCAACCTCGATGCTGCGGCTACGGGCAGGAACAGCGGCTGCGCGCCATCGTTCGACACGCGCTCGGTCGGTGCTCGTCACGGGATTTCCTTCGGGTTCAGGTGCAAAAATCCTAGCCTCCGGCAGTGTCGGGTGGCCTGGGCGCTCACGGGGGCTGAGACATCCGTCACTGATAAGACGGATGCGGGCCGAATTCGTCACGCCCGCGGCGCCGATGGGTCGGGCGCGCCCTGCCTGGCGGCCTGCCCGGCGCCCTGCCCGGCGCCCTGCAGCCCCGAGAGTCGCCGATTCTGCCGAGAATCGCCGCTGGAACGGCGACGCTCGGCGCAAACGGCGACTCTCGGCGGCTCTCGGCGACCCGCGCCATCCCGCAGGATAGAAGGCATGGCCCACCGTCAACGAAAACCCGCCGATTCTGACCCCGCCCGTGACCGGGCGGACAAGACGTGTGCCTCGTGTGGGCGGCGCATCGAGTGGCGCATGAAGTGGGCCGACAACTGGGAGTCGGTGAAGTACTGCTCGACCGCGTGCCGCGCACATGGGGTCACGGCGACCGACCTCAAGCTGGAAGAGGCTATCGCGACACTGCTCAGTGCGCGGGCGACGGATGCCACGATCTGCCCGTCCGAGGCGGCGAAAGTGGTCGGCGGTGACGGCTGGAACGACCTGATGGAGCCGGCCCGACGCGCCGCACGCCGCATGGTCGCCCGCGGTGACCTGCAGATCACGCAGGGCGGGGCCGTGGTCGATCCGTCGACGGCGAAGGGTCCGATCCGGTTGCGGCGGGTGCGGACATAGGCGCAGTACCCGCGCTCACCGAGTGCCGTGGCCCGAGACCATTGCCCGCATTCTGGCCGCCGCCACCGCGCGGCCGCCGGTCGTGCTGCGGCGCGAGCGTGAGCAGGTGCTCAAACTGGCCGGTCGCCGCCGCACGGATTTCCCCCGGCTGCTGGTGCAGTCGGGGATTGCATAGGGCGAGCGGCGGTCGCCGCTCGTCACCTAACGGATTGGTTCTCCCCGAGTCGATAATCGGCTCCGTGGTGCTCCTCGGGCAGACGGTCGCCGCGCCCGTGCAACTTGTTGCGTAGAGTGCCCTCGACGTACTCCTCCGGGTAGGCCCCGCGACGACGCAGCTCGGGAATCACGAACTCGACCACGTCTTCGAACGTTCCGGGTGTGATCGCGTAGGCGAGGTTGAACCCGTCAACATCGGTATCGGCGACCCACTCCTGTAGGTGATCGGCAACCTCTTCCGGTGAGCCGACGATGAACGGCCCCAGGCCGCCGATTGCGCCGAGCTTCGCGATGTCACGCACGGTCCACTCGGAGCCGTCATCATTCGCGGCCTGAAAATTTGCCACCGCCGACTGGATCGCGTTGCTCTTCACGTTGCCGATCGGCTCGTCGAGGTCATACCGGGAGAGATCGATGCCCATCCAGCCCGACATGAACACCAGGGCGCCTTCTTCGCTCGCGTAGGAGAGGTAGTCCTGATGTTTTGCGTGCGCCTTCTCGCTGGTCTCGTCGGTGATGATTGTCAGCAGCGTGTAGATCTTCGCGGAGTACCGGTCTCGACCGGCCTGCTCGAGCGCATCCCGGATCTTGCTCACAGTCGCGGTGAGGCCGGACTTGGTCGAAGCGGCCACGAAGATCGCCTCGGCGTTGCCGGCGGCGAAGGCGATACCGCGCGGCGATGCCCCGGCCTGATAGATCACCGGCGTGCGCTGCAACGACGGCTCGGACAGGTGGATCCCCGGCACGGTGAAGTTCTTGCCGTAATGCCCGATCTCATGCACCTTGCTCGGATCGGTGAACACCCCGGTCTCCCGGTCGCGGATGACGGCATCGTCTTCCCACGAGCCCTCCCACAACTTGTACAGCACCTCGAGATATTCGTCGGCGACGTCGTAGCGGTCGTCATGCTCCAACTGGTCTTCATGCCCCATGTTGCGGGCGGCGCTCGGCAGATAACCGGTGACGACGTTCCAGCCGACGCGACCCTTCGTCAAATGGTCGAGCGTCGACATCCGTCGTGCGAACGGGTACGGATGCTCGTACGCTGTACCCGCGGTCACGCCGAACCCGAGGTTCTCGGTCACCGCCGCCATGGCGGAGACGAGCAGAATCGGGTCGTTCACGGGAACCTGGGCCCCGTGCCGGATCGCTGCTTCGTTCGAACCGCCATAGACGTCGTACGTTCCGAGCACATCGGCGATGAAAATGCCATCGAAAGTGCCTCGCTCGAGCAGCCTGGCCAGGTCGGTCCAATAGGAGAGGTCCTTGTATCGCCAGGACTGGTCAAGCGGATGCCGCCACATTCCTGAGGACTGGTGCGCGACGCAGTTCATGTCAAAAGCGTTGAAGCGAATTTGTCTGGGCATGCCACCCATCCTGCGGCGCGGTCGTTGACGGCGCCACAGCACTCGCCATTTGGCGTAACACACGGGGAGCGACGGGCTGAATCCCGCAGATCCGCCCGGAGCGGCGCGGTTTGAATCCCTCGCCGCGCACGAGACCGCCACGCTGCCGCCGACGCTGCTGGCCGCCTGAATCGTACGGGCCACCGGCACGACGACCATATTCGCGCTGCTGTTGACCATCGTCTTCTCGGTCGCCCTTGTATCGGCTCCAGCAGTTCGGGCGCCATTCTCAGCGTGCTCGGCTGGCGCTAAATGTTCAACCTCGTGCTCCTGATCGCCCTCAGCGTGCTCGTCGTGGGCGGCTTGGGGCTGAAGAACGTCACCACTCCGCGCAAGACGCCGATCGATGTGGTCTTGGTCATCCTCTCGGCGCCCGGCTTCGGCAAGCTCGTCTACGGCCTCAGCAACCTGAATGCGGAATCCGGCGGCATCGGCTCGGTTGCGGGCTGGCTGCCGACCGCTCCGGGCCCACCCAACTGCTCATCACGGGCTCCAGCCGCGTTCCTGTGCGGCGCCGTGATCTCGCTGTTCGCGATCCCCGCGGCGTTCTTCATTCGCCGCGCGGCAGCTGCGCCGCGCGGGCGCGGTAGCTGCGCCGTTCCGCGCGTGGCACGCCATCGGCGCAGCGGCGCAGCACGCGCACAGCGAGACCAGGGCCGCCGCGCGGGGCCCGCCGAACCCGGTGTCCCGGCCCGGCTACCCATGACTTTCACAGAATACTGAGCGTTTGTTCAGAAACATGAGACAGAGTATAAGTTTCGTCTGCGCCGTCCCCCGAAAGCGCAGGCCCGCTGCTCAGTGAGTTGGCGCGCGCACGCGTGCGAGCTTGCGTAACACGGAAGTCAAGCGCACATACATGCCCGAAACACCCGAAGAAATCCGCATCCGATTCGCTGCCCAAAATAAGCGAAGCAACAGCATTCCCAGCAGCAACAGCACCACCGGCCCCACCAAGATCAACCGTCCGCACCGCATCGTGCTCATCGCCACCAGTGTGCTCGCCGTCACCGGCCTCGCAGTCGGCGCCGGCTTCGCCGGTCAGTCCGCCTCCGCCACCCAGGACCGTGTCTCGGCCACAACCGAACTCGCCGACAGCACCGGCCTGCACCGTGAACAGCTCGGCGCCTACAGCGCGGTCGCCAAGGCGCACGTCGACAACTCGGCATCCATCACCCTGAACGAGGCCAATCAGGTCATCGCCGCCACCCAGGACAAGGTGGATGCCTCCGGCCTCGCCGCGGTCGCCAGCTCGCTCGCCAGCTACGAGATCCTCCCTCTCGACGAGATCACCTCGCTGACCGCCCAGACCAAGGCCGAGACTGCCGCCGTCACCGCGGCGTCGATCGAAGCCGATCGGGTCGCCGCCGAGGCCGCCGCCGCTGAGGCCGCCGCTGAGGCCGCCGCCGCCGCTGAGGCCGCTTCTCAGGCCGCCGCCGCTGAAGCCACCCGTGCCCAGTCGCTGGCCTCCGGCAACACTCCTGCCGGCGCGCGCGCCACGGCTCAGGCCATGGCCGCGTCCCAGTACGGCTGGGGCGCCGACCAGTTCTCCTGCCTGAACCAGCTGTGGCAGAAGGAATCGGAGTGGAAGTACGACGCCGTGAACTCCAACGGCGGTGCCACCGGCATCCCGCAGGCGTTGCCCGGCAACAAGATGGCGACGGCCGGCAGCGACTGGGCCACCAACGCGACCACGCAGATCGCATGGGGCCTCGGCTACATCAAGGCCTCCTCCTACGGCACCCCGTGCGCCGCCTGGTCTCACTCGCAAGCCAACAACTGGTACTGATGCCCTGACTACCCGTAGCACCAAAGCCGGTCGTCCCCTCGTGGAGGGGCCGACCGGTTTTCTCGTTGCCGGGCTCTCAGCTGTCGGTTCGCATGCACCGAAGGGACCCGTGCTGCACTAGCCTTCGAAGGGCGGATGTTGTGGGGACAGCACGGCTCGGCGCGGTCGACGCCGCATCGAGGCTCCCGGCTCCGACAGAAACAGGGAGCGGCAATATGCACGGGATCGCACCGTCCAGACATCCGTTACGTCGATTCGTGCAGGTCATCGCCGCGCTCGCGGTTTCGGCGGCGCTCGAGCTCGGGATGCCGGCCGTCGGGACGCCCCTGGCCGCGTCGGCAGACACCGGTGACTTCACATTCACCTCCTTCGAGGCCGACTACTACCTCTCCCGTGACGACGCCGGGCACTCCACCCTGCGCACGGTCGAGACGTTCGTGGCGCAGTTTCCGAACTTCGACCAGAACCGAGGCATGGTGCGCCTCCTCCCCAACGACTACAACGGGGTGCCGCTGAACACCACCGTCGAATCGGTCACCGACGCCACCGGAGCCCCCGTCTACTTCGAGACCTATGACCAGGGCTCCGTCACCGAGGTGCCGCTCGGCACCGATGAGTTCGTGCGCGGCCAGCAGACCTACACGATCACCTACACGCAGCAGAACGTGGTGCGCGCGTTCGCCGACACCGACGACGACGAGCTCTACTGGGACACCAACGGCACCGGGTTCGACCAGTCGTTCGGCTCCGTCACCGCGCGCGTGCACGTCGACCCGAGCGTCGCCGAGTTCCTCACCGGCGACACCGCCTGCTATTCCGGGGCCCAGGACGACGGCGCCCGGTGCGAGATCAGCCAGACCACGGATGCCGCAGTGCCCGGATCCACGGGCCAGCTGTTCACCTCGTCCGTGCAGGGTCTCGGTCCGCGGCAGAACCTGACCGTGGCCATCGGCTTTGCACCCGGCACCTTCGTGTCGGTGCCGGCCTCGGCCAGCTACAGTGCGAGCGATTCGGACAACGGCGGGGGAGAACCGGCGACCGGGCTGCTGTTCCTGGTGGCGGCTGTCGGCTTTCTCGGGGTCGTGCTCGCCTTCATCCGTCGCCGACTCGGCCAGCGCGACGCCCGCGGCCGAGGCACCATCATCGCCCAGTACAGCGTGCCGAAGGGTTACAACCTGCTGGAGGCGGGAGACCTTGCGAATCGGTCGAAGACGGCTATCGCCGCAGAGCTTGTGAGCCTGGCGGTGCGCGGCACGGTGCGCATCCTCGACTATCCGGTCAGCGCCGGCGGCGGCGACTACACGCTGCAGCTGCTGACCGTGGAAGGCGTGGACGCTCAGGAGCGAAAGCTGCTGGAGACGCTGTTCCCCCGCCTGACGATCGGAGCGACGCGGGAACTGGGGGTCGCCGACAGCACACTCGCTGCCAAACTGAGCGCGTTCCTCCCCGCCGCGACAGCGTCGGTCATCGAGCGCGGCTGGCGGGCCAAGGTGACCGGCCGCGGCGGCAGGTGGATCGCCATCGGAATGGCCGTCGTGCTGCTGCCGGCCCTGGCCATCCTCGGTGCGGTGGCGCTGATCGACGGCTCCCCGAAGTTCGGCGAGGTGATGACGGTCGCCGTCATCGCAGCGCTGTTCCTCTACCTGGCCCTCTACCTCGCCCAGGGCACGGTGCAGCTCACCGATTCCGGGGCCGATCAGCGCGACTACCTCAAGGGACTGAAGGTCTATCTAGAGCTCGCCGAGGAGGAGCGTTTCCGCATGCTGCAGAGCCCGGACGGCGCGCTGCGGGTCACGATGCCTGCCATGCCGGGTGTCGCTTCGGGGGCGCTGCCGAGCCCGGTGACGGATGCCGTCGAAACACCCGACACCGTCGAAACACCCGACACCGTCGAACTGGTCAAGCTCTATGAGGAGCTGCTCCCCTTCGCGGTGCTCTGGGGTGTCGAACGGGACTGGGCGAAGGAGCTCGTCGTGCTCTACGAGCACGGGGCGCCGGCGCCGGGCTGGATCGTGTCGCAGGGAGGCTTCACCGCGAGCGGCTTCGGCGTCGCCATGAACGGTTGGGTCGCCTCGGTCCTCACCTCTGCCACGGTTCCCGTCAGCTCCGGCAGCGGGGGCGGATACTCCGGCGGCGGTGGCGGCGGCCGTTGACTGCTACCGGGTGTGCAGCCGTCAACGCATCCGTGTCCCGTCGTGCCGGCGCGGATGCCGCGCCGCTTCGCTGGTGGCATGCCATCCGCAGAGCGGCGCACCTCCCGCCCGTCGAGCAGAGTGGAACGGGAAAGGGCGACGGATGTCCGCGCCGCCTACGCGGCGTCGCTCGGCACGCGCAGGGTGAGGCTACCGGCATCCACCCAGGTCTTGAAGGCCACGGCGGTGCCGAACCCGTCGCCGTCGAGTTCGATCTCTTCCGGACGGTTGAGCCGCAGCACGAGCTTCGTGCCGGTGGCGTAGTTGAGCGCGTCGACATCATTGGTGCGCAGTTTGCGGCCCAATACCGTTCGGCTGAGCACGCCGTTCTCCCACAGCACCTTCGACAGAATTTGCAGCCAGCCGCCGAAGCCCTCCGGCTTCAGTACGACCACGTCGAAGAGTCCGTCGTCGAGGGCGGCGTCGGGAATCAACTCGATGCTGGCCGGAAGCGACCCGCAGTTGCCGACCATGATGGTGTGCGCGCGCATCGCCTGCTCGGGCTTCGCGTTGAGCCGGTACCGGAACCGGAGATCGCTGTCGTCCTTGCCGACGGCGATCATGGCTTTCACGTAGGCCAGCCAGCCGGCCTTCGCCTTGAGGTCGTCGTCGGTGTTCGCGAGCATCTTGGCATCGAGGCCGAGCCCGGCCATCACCAGGTAGGCGTGCCGGTCGACCGACCGGTCGGCCCGCTCGATGTCGATCAGGCACACGTCGATCACCTTGTCCTGGCCGGCGAACGCGGCTTGCAGGGCCAGCCCGGTGTCGGCGAGGGGCAGCTGCAGGTTGCGGGCGAGCAGGTTGCCGGTGCCCGACGGCAGCAGCGCCAGTGCGCACTCCGTGCCGTGGACGGCTTCCGCGACGGCGCGCACGGTGCCGTCGCCGCCGGCCACGATGATCATGGTGGCCCCGGCTTCGATCGCCTTCCGGGCCGGTCCCTGCCCCGGGTCCTCAGCTGACGTCTCGAACCACAGCGTCTCCGGCCAACCGGCGGCCGATTGCTGGGCCTCGACGGCGTCCCGGAGCTCGTCGACGTCAACCTTTATGGGGTTGTAGACGACCGCGGCGAGCCGGGGTGCGCTCACGTCATCGGTCAGGTCGTCGTGGTGCAGATCGGTGCTCGTCATGTGGGGTCCGTTCGATGGTGGAAGCTGGTGCCTTCCGTCAATGGGTTCTCACTCATCTAGACGGATGCCGCTGCCCATTTGTCACGCGACCCCGCAGTCGGGCGCCCCTTCCCAGGTGCAGACCCACTCCTTATGCTGGCACCACTTCGCTCGAAAATCACGTTCCTCTCGTTCGCTTCAGGGTGGGAAGACTCTCCTGAACCCCGGCCGAATCTGCCGGGACGCTTTCGGGGGTCCCGCGGCGCGGGTAGTGTCACCAACGGTTCTGCCCAGCCGGCCACGCCAGAGCCGGTTGCTGCCGGGCCGATCGCTGCCGCACCGCTCTCTGCCGCACCACTCTCTGCCGCACCGCTCTCCGCGGAGCCGGCTGACGGCATCCGGAACCGTCGATGAAACGAAAGGGTCAATTCAATGCCCCCCGCGACACAAACACAGAATGTCACCGATGCGCGCACCATGGCTCGGCGAACGGGCACCCTCCTCGGAGGGATGCCCTATTTGAGGTTCGGCACGGGCTCACCGCTGGTGGCCATCCCGGGCCTCACCCAGAACTTTGAACCGACGGTCGGCGTCGAGCGCATGCTTGTGACCCGGATGCTGGCTCCGGTGGCGGCCCGGCATCGCGTGCTCAGGCTGACCCCGCGCCCGGGCCTCGACCCGAACGCCAGCATGGCCGACATCGCCCGGGACTACGCCGACGCTCTGCGCCTGGAGTTTCCGGGGCCCATCGACGTGATCGGCACGTCGACCGGCGGGAGCATCGCCCTGCAACTCGCCGCCGACCATCCCGATGTGGTGCAGCGTCTCGTCGTGGTCTGCGCGGCCTACACCCTGGGGCCAAACGGCAAGAAGGTGCAGCGTCGGGTCGCTGAAGTGGTTCTTGCCGGGCGCCCGCGGCAGGCCAGCCGGGAGATGTTCAGTGTCCTCGGCGACAAGCCCCCGAGTCGGCTGGCAGCCGGCATGGGCTGGATGCTCGGACCCCGCACGTTCGGCAAGGCCAGCCCCGACCTGATCACCACCATTCGCGCCGAAGACGCCTTCAACCTGCGCGACCGGCTCGGCGAGATCGAAGCGCCCACCCTGCTGATCGGTGGTGACCGGGACGGTTTCTACACGCCCGAGCTGTTCCGCGAGACGGTGGCGCGCATCCCCAACGCCCGCCTCATCCTCTACCCCGGCAAGGGGCACATGGCCGCGATCTCAGACCCACGCCTCCTGCCGGACGTCCTCGAGTTCCTCGACGGCTCCGACGCGGGCGGCCGCGCTACGGGTGCCCACTCCCCGAGTGCGCGCTCTGCGGGCACTCGTCCGTCGACGCTGTAGCCGTCGCCTGGCGGGGTCGTTGTTGACCCGGAACGTCGGTGAGACGACAGCTGTCCCTGGCTTCGCCCGGGACGATTACGAGGTGGCGCTGCGGACCGGCTTCGAAGCACGGGGGTGGTGCTTCTGCCGTGCCCGGCACCAGCTTGGGCCCGAGCTGGTCGGCTAAACGATTGCCCTAGGTGAGTGCCGGGATGATCGCGCCGGAGAACACCTGCCAGGCCAGCGCGGTCTTGGCGACCAGGCTCAGCGTGATGTAGGCGCGCTCGCCGCGGAGGTAGTCGCGCCAGCCGCCGACCTGACGGTACTGCAGCACCTGGTTGACGGCGAACGTGTTGAAGAACAGGAAGAGGGAAATAATGATGCCGTAGACGAAAGCCGGCGGTGCGGCCTCGGTGTTCGAGCCGGGGGCGATGAAGTAGGTCAGGATGACGACCCACGGCACCACGCCCACCATCGACCCGAAGATGAAGGGCAGGAACTTGCCGTTGCCGGGTGTCTCGTACTTCTCCTGCAGTGCCCCGAACATGATCATGGCGGCGTTGGCGGCGAAGATCGCGAACAGGGCCGCGATGTCGGTGATGCCGGTGATCTGGGCGATCAGCCAGATCATGATCGAGGAGCTCAGGGAATATTCGACCCAGCGGAAGTAGTTTCGGTTGGCTTTGAGCCCCGCCGCGTAGCGGGGGAAGAATTTCGGCGACGAGATCAGGAAATGGAAGAAGGCCGAGAGCGCCAGGAACGAGACGACGCCGATGCCCACGTTGACGTCGAACAGGGTCACCCGCTCGGGCGGCAGCGGCACGCCGGGAGGAGCAGACAGATAGTCGGCGGTGACGGCAAAGGTGACCTGGGTGCTGAGCAGGGTGAGCACGTATGCGAAGCCCAGGGCCTGCACGAGGTGCAGTGAGCCGGCCACGATGTTGTAGACGCGGAGGCGGGAAATTTTCTGATCGGGGGTGTAGTTCTTGCGTGCCATCGGGGCTCCTCCACAGGTCAGGTGAGGCCGAGACTAGCAGGGTCGCCGACTGCCGTTACCCAAGCGTCAGACCACGCCGAGCGGCAGGTGTTCCCCGGCCGGCAGCCGCACCCGAATCGGGTCCCCGGGAGCGACGCTTCCCCCGGTGACGACGATTCCCATGATCCCCGCCTTGCGGATCACCTGACCGGCATCATCCGTGTCGATCAGCGTCTTCATCAGCCCCTTCTGGTACCCGTTGATCAGTGAGCACGGGTTGCGCAGCCCGGTGATCTCCACGACCGCGTCGGTGCCGAGCCGCAGCCGGGCACCCCGCGGAAGGCCGGACAGATCCAGCCCGCGGGTCGTGATATTCTCGCCCAGCTCGCCGGGGGAGACCTCGAAGCCGGCCCCCCGCAGCTCGTCGAAGAGCTCGGCGGGCATGAAGTGCACCTGGGTGAGGTTCGCCCTGGTCGGATCCTTCACGATCAGGTAGCGGTGCTGCGTCGTGGCTCCGGCGTGAGCGTCGCCCTCCACCCCGAATCCCGCGATCAAACGGATGTCCGGGACCGTCGGCTTGCTGAACGCGTGCCGTTCGTCTCGGCTGACCGACTCCACCGTGGCCGTCACCGTTGCCGTCACTGTGGCCGTCACTGTGGCCGTCGCATCCTGCATCATGCCCCGAGTCTCGCATGAGGGCCGCCGAGAATTCACCCAGCCGATATAGCATTTCTGCGTCGCAAACGTAGGCTAGGTGGGTGTTCAGCGAGCCGAGTCGAGTCGAAAAAGGTCAGTCGTGAAAGTCATCAGCTATAACCTCCGCAAGAATCGCGCCAGTGGTGAGCTCATCGCCCTGGCCGAGAACTACGATCCCGACGTCCTCTGTCTGCAGGAATGCGACACCCTCGAGCTCCCCGAGGAGATCGGTCTCCTGCACCTCGCCGACTCCACTGTGCGCAACCGACTCGGCCTGGCGATCTACTATCGCATGGACCGGTTCACCAACGAGCGCACCCAGACCTTCGCGCTCAAGAAGTCACTGCACGACCGCGTGCTGACCCCCGCGCATGAGCGCCTGATCGGCACCCGATTGACCGACCTCGCCGCCCACCGCGAAATCGTCGTCGCTTCGTTCCACGCCGCGCCGCTCACCGCGCTCAACTCCCTGCGGCGCAACCAGATCCGCACCGCGCACGAAGAACTGCACGTGCTCGGGCCGGGCCTGCCGACCCTGATGGTGGGCGACTACAACTACCCGATTTTCAAGGGGCGCCTCGGCGACCACATCACCCAGTCCGGCTACGACCTCACCCTGAGCGACACCCGAACGTACACGCGCTACAAGTTCTTCCGCGGGCATTTCGACCTGGCAACCTCCATCGGGCTGACCATCGACAGTGTCGAGACGCTGCCCCTCGGCACCTCCGACCACCTGCCCATCCTGGTCACTTCCACCTACAGCGACGAGTCGGTGAACGCCACGAATGTGCCGGCCAGCCTCGCCGAGACCGAGCGCGCTCCGGGCGGCGAATTCGCGATCTAAGGGGCGGGGCCTCGACTACTGAGCGTCGAGGGCGGGGCCCCGTCTACTGGGTGTCGCCGCGCGTCCAGAGCAGGTGGGCACGCACCGACAGGGATCCGCCGATCAGGAGGGCCACGCCCGCCATCCAGAGCAGGACGGTGAGGAACGCGTTGGCCGTCACGGCGTTGAGAATGATCAGGGCCACCCCGAAGGCACTGAAACTGAACCCGGCGACGGCGCAGGTGGTGAAGGACCAGTTCTTCATGCGGGTGGTTCCAATCGGGTGGGGATTCGACAGCGTTTACGGTAGCAGGCCCGCGGGGCGCATACCGTGCCTTGCCTGCCCAGAACTAGTGAGTCCGAATCGGTTGGTTGCATCGCTCCCGGATTGGCAGAGCTGACTGCACCGCGCGGACGCTGTTCAGCACGGGCGAGCGCCGGGTTCGGCGTCGAACCAATTCGACGGAGATTTTGGGTGAAATCGCCTTCCAGACTGGGTTTAGGGCAGATTTCGGCAGAATCTCCGTCGAATTCGTTCGGGACGGATGGCTGGCCGACCTCGTGTCGCCGGAGGTCGCCGACAGAGTGGAAGCCGACCAACGTGGAGCAGCTCTGGACCCACGGCGGCATCCTCACTCGGTGTCGGAACTAGCCGTGGCCACCCACTGGCTCTCGGTGTGCCAGTTTCTCAGGTGATGCCGGCCCGCCGGCGCGACTCCGCGTGCTCGCCCATGCGCGCGTTCGACTCCCTGGTGAACTGCTTCCAGGCGTCGAGCTTGCCGGGCAGGATCGGCACGAACAGACTGATGCTGTTCAAAACTCATCCTCCCTTCAGATTGTTTTTCCAGCGCATGTTTCAGTCCCGAGTCCCGAGTCCCGACGGGCTCAATCACCGACCAGCAGAATCTTGCCCACGTGAACGGATGCCTCCAGCCGCCGGTGTGCCTCGGCGGCCTTCTCGAACGGGAAAATGCTGTCGATCACCGGGCGGAAGCGGCCGGACTCGAGCCAGGGCCAGACATCCGTCCTGAGGGCCCGCATGATGGCCGCCTTCTCCTCGAACGGACGGGAGCGGAGGGTGGTACCCCAGTACCGGCCGCGCTTCTGCATCAGATGGAACGGATTGAAGTCGGCGTTCTCGCCGCTCTGGTTGGCGATCACCATGATGCGGCCGTCGACCGCCAGTGCCGCCACGTTGCGGGCCGCGTAGGAGCCACCGATGATGTCGAGGATCACGTCGGCGCCGCGCCCCTCTGTAGCGGCCTGGATTTCGGTGGGGAAATCCTGCTCGCGATAGTTGATCAGGATCTCCGCGCCCAGGCTGCGGCACACCGCCAGCTTCTCGGCTGAGCCGGCCGTCGCGGCCACCCGCGCGCCGGCGAGCACGCCCAGCTGGATCGCGGTGGTGCCGATGCCGCTGGCGCCGCCGTGCACGAGCAGCGTCTCCCCGGCGGCCAGCCCCGCACTCAGGAACACGTTCGACCACACGGTGGCCAGCGCCTCCGGCAGGCCCGCCGCCTCGACGAGGTCCACGGATTCGGGCACGGGCAGGGCCAGGTCTTCGTGCACCACGGCCTCGGTGGCGTAGCCGCCGCCGGCCAGCAGGGCACACACCCGGTCGCCGACCGCGAACCGTTTTGCCTCGGCGCCGACTTCACTGACGACTCCGGACACCTCCAGCCCGGGCCACTGCGGCGCCCCGGCCGGCGACGGGTAGCTGCCCAGCCGCTGCGCGACATCCGCCCGGTTCACGCCGGCCGCGGCGACCCGAATCCGGATGTCGCTGGCCCCGACGGGCAGGTCGCTCACCGTTGTGAGGGTGAGGGCATCGGGGCCGCCGGGGGTGTCTACGATGATCGCGCGCATCGGGTCAGCCTACGCGCGTGCACTTTGCGACTGATCCACGACTGCGCGGTGGTTCGGTCTGTGGAACCCGGCCACGGAATCTACGATGGTAGACAGGGGCGTGGCTGTTGCATGCCTTGGGTCGTACGCACGTGATCCGCAATGACGCGGAGATTTTCTGATGGAGGCTTATTTCAATGACGTCTGAGTCCACCCGCACCGGGAAATCACCGGCAGGCAGCACACTCGACGCTTTCCTGGGCGACTACTACGAGCACCTGGCCGGGGAAGACCGGCAGAACTCCGATGGGGGAACCCTCCGCGAGCGGGCCGTCCACCATTGGCAGGTCGCCCAGAGCCGCACCCCCAGCACCCCGAACATCGAGATCCGGAACGAAGCCGGCCGCAGCATCGTCTACATCGTCACCGACGACATGCCTTTCCTGGTTGACTCGGTGACCGCCGAGCTGGTGCGCCAGCACTCGGCCATCCACCTCGAAGTGCACCCGCTCCTCGTCGTGACCCGCGACCGGAACACCAACGAGCTCCTCGGCGTCACCCGCGTGCACGGAGGCGACGGCGCCCGGCCCGGTGACGTCGACGAGACCGTCACCCAGGTCGAGTCGTGGATCGCGATCGAGATCGAAACCGCCAACGACGAGGCGCGGGCTGCTCTGGTCGCCGGGCTGGCCACGGTCCTCGGCGACGTTCGCGCCGCCAACGAGGACTGGCAAGCCATGCGAACGAAGGCCGTGGAGATCGCCGACGCGCTCGGCGACGTCGCCCACGCCGAGGGCATCCAGGAGATCAAGCAGGCGCAGGACTTGCTGCGCTGGCTCGACCGCGACAACTTCACCTTCCTCGGCTACCGGGAGTACGACCTGGAGACCGTCGACGGAGAGGACGTGCTGAGCATCCGTGACCGCAGCGGCCTGGGGCTGCTGCGCTCCACCGAAGACGGGCACCAGATTCAGCACCTGACGGATGCCGGCCGGCTCAAGGCGCGCGAGCGTAGCGCCCTGGTGATCACCAAGGCGAACTCGCGTTCCAGCGTGCATCGCCCGGCGTACTTCGATTACATCGGGATCAAGAGTTTCGATGCGGACGGCAACGTGCGGGGGGAGCAGCGCTTCATCGGCCTGTTCGCCGCCACGGCGTATACGAGCTCGGTGCGGGACGTGCCGATCCTGCGCGAAAAGGTCGACGCCGTGATGGACCAGGCCGGGTTCCCGCCAGGGTCGCACAGCGGCAAGGAGCTGCTCGGCATCCTGGAAACCTACCCCCGCGACGAGCTGTTCCAGATCGACGTGCCCACCCTGTTCACCACCACGCTGGCCATCCAGCGTCTGCAGGAGCGGCGGCGCACCCGGCTTTTCCTCCGCCCGGATGTCTACGGCCGGTTCATGACCGCGCTGGTCTACTTCCCCCGCGACCGGTACACCACGGCCGTGCGGCTGCGGATCGAGAAGGAGCTGCGGGACACCTTCCACGCCGAGTCCGTCGACTTCGAGGCCCGGATGACCGAGTCCGCGCTGGCCCGGCTGTTCTTCCGCATCCGGTTGCAGAAGAACGACACGGTCGGCGTCGTCGACGCCGTCGCGCTGGAGCACCGGCTGGTGATGGCGGTGCGGTCCTGGCCCGAGGGGATCGGCGAGAAACTGCGCGAGAGCCACCCGCTGGACGAGGCGGAGCGCCTCTCCGAACTCTGGTCGGAGGCGTTCCCCGCCAGCTACCGGGTGGATTACGAGCTCGAGGAGGCCGTGCAGGACATCGGGCGATTCGAGGCCGGCGCCGCGGCCGCCGCCGCGGCGGCGGCCGCCGGGACCGGGCCGATCCGGCCGGCGCTGAACGTGTATCTTCCGACCGGCACGGGCGCCGGTGACACGGTCATCGACGCCGACGACGGAAGCACCGCAGGACGCGGCGTCACGGCGGAGGATGCCCGGATCAAGCTCTACATGATGGAGCCCAAGAGCCTGAGCCAGATCCTGCCGTTCCTGCAGAACCTCGGCATCGAGGTGCTCGACGAGGTGCCCTTCGAGATCGAGACCGCCGACGGCCGCGCGTTCTACCTCTACGACCTGGGCTTGAGCTACCCCGAGGGTGTGGACCCGGTCGCGACCGGCGCACTCCTGGCCGACTCCTTCGGCGCCGCCGTCAGCGGGGCCATCGAATCGGACGGCCTCGACCGACTGGTGCTGCGGGAGGGCATGCCCTGGCACCGGGTCGTCATCCTGCGCAGCTACGCCAAGTACCTGCGCCAGGCCGGAAACACCAACTCCTACGGCTTCATCGCCGATACCCTGCTGGCAAATCCGGCCGTCACCCGAGGGCTGGTGGCGCTCTTCGAGGCCCGGTTCGATCCGGAATTGGCCGAGCCGGAGCGCATCCGTCGCAGCCTGCAGGTCAAGGATGAGCTGACGGCGGCCATGGAAGCGGTCACCACGCTCGACGCCGACCGGGTGCTGCGCACCCTGATCAACCTGATCGAGTCGTCGCTGCGCACGAACTTCTTCCAGGACAAGCCCTACCTGAGCATCAAGCTCGACCCGACCACGATCGAGCTGTTGCCGTTCCCGCGGCCGAAGTACGAGATCTGGGTGTACTCCCCGCGGGTGGAGGGCGTACACCTCCGCTTCGGCAAGGTGGCCCGCGGCGGGCTGCGCTGGTCGGACCGGCGGGAGGACTTCCGCACGGAGGTGCTCGGCCTGGTCAAGGCGCAGACGGTCAAGAACGCGGTGATCGTGCCGACCGGCGCCAAGGGCGGGTTCTTCGCCAAGCAGCTGCCCGATCCGGCGCTGGACCGCGCGGCCTGGATGGCCGAGGGCATCGGGAGCTACAAGACCTTCATCCGGGGGCTGCTCGACCTCACCGACAACCTGGTGACCACGGCGGAGGGGGAGCGGCTCGTGCCGCCCGCCCGGGTGGTGCGCCACGACGACGACGATTCCTACCTGGTCGTCGCGGCTGACAAGGGCACGGCCACCTTCTCCGACATCGCCAACGGCGTCGCCGCCGAATACGGTTTCTGGATGGGCGACGCGTTCGCCTCCGGCGGCTCGATCGGCTACGACCACAAGGCAATGGGTATCACCGCCCGCGGCGCATGGGAGTCGGTCAAGCGCCACTTCAGCGAACTGGGCGTCGATACGCAGGCCGAGGACTTCACGGTCGTCGGCGTGGGCGACATGTCCGGCGACGTCTTCGGCAACGGCATGCTGCTCTCGGAGCACATCCGTCTGCTGGCGGCCTTCGACCACCGGCACATTTTCCTGGACCCGAATCCGGATGCCGCGCGCTCCTTCCAGGAACGAGCGCGCCTCTTCGCCCTGCCACGGTCGTCGTGGGCGGACTACGACACCAGCCTGATCAGTGCCGGCGGCGGGGTCTTCCCGCGCCAGGCCAAGGTGGTGCCGATCTCCGCCGAGGTGCGCACCGCACTCGGGCTGCCGGACGGGACGGTGCGGCTGAGCCCGCCGGAACTGCTCCGCGCCATCCTGGCCGCCCCGGCCGACCTGCTCTATAACGGCGGCATCGGCACCTATGTGAAGGCCAGCAGCGAGACGGCCGCGCAGGTCGGCGACAAAGCGAACGACGCCATCCGGGTCGACGGCCGGGATCTGCGGGTCAAGGTCGTCGGCGAGGGCGGCAACCTCGGGATGACCCAGCTCGGGCGGATCGAGGCGGCCCTCACCGGCGTGATCCTGAACACCGACGCGATCGACAATTCCGCCGGGGTGGACTGCTCCGACCACGAGGTCAACATCAAGATCTTCGTCGACCGGATGGTGGCCGCCGGCAAGTTGGCCGAGTCGGAGCGGTCGGAGTTCCTTGCTTCCATGTCTGACGAGGTGGCGCGGCTGGTGCTGGAAGACAATGTCGACCAGAACATCCTGCTGCTCAACGACCGGGCGAAGGTGACCACCTGGAGCCCCAGCTACGAACGGCTGATGGACTGGCAGGAGGCCTCGGGCGACCTCAAGCGCGAGTTGGAGGCGCTGCCCACCACGGCGACGCTGCGGGAGCGCCTTGAAACGGGCCAGGGCCTGACCTCACCCGAGCTGTCCGTGCTGGCGGCCTACGCCAAGATCGATCTGGCGACCACGCTGCGGGACAGTGACCTGCCCGACGACCCCTGGTTCGGCCGAACCCTGCGCCGGTACTTTCCGGTGCAGCTGTCCGAGCGCTTCGATGCCGAGCTCGACACGCATCCGCTGCGCCGCGAGATCATCGCCACCGTCGTCGCGAACGACATGATCAACCTCGGCGGCGTGACCTTCGCGTTCCGGGCTATGGAGGAGACCTCGGCGAACCAGGCCACGGTCGCGAAAGCCTTCGTCGCGCTGCGGGAGATCTTCGAAATCGACGTGCTCGTGGCCGAGGTCAACGCCCTGCCGTCGTCGTTCCCGACCAAGCACTGGACGTCGATCCACCTGGACATCCGTCGCCTGCTCGACCGGGCCGTGCGCTGGCAGGTCAACCAGGGGGCGTCGCGACCGGTGGGCGAGGTGGTGGCCCAGTACAAACCGCAGATGGACCTGATGCGCGCCCACCTGGAGGATTACCTCAAGGGCGGCGACCTCAAACGCGTGCAGTCCCTGCTGGAGACCGCCCAGGAGTGGGGCGTTCCGGAGAACCTCGGTCGCCGGTGGGCCGAACTCTTCGAGGCCTTCGCCCTGCTGGATGTGGCGCAGATCTCCGCGCAGGTCGATGAGCCTCTGGCCGACGTCGCCGGCGTCTACTACACGGTCTACGACCGGTTCGGGGTGGACAACCTGCTGGAGCGCATCACCGTGCTGCCGCGCAAGGACCGCTGGCAGGCCCTGGCCCGCGCCGCCCTCCGCGACGACCTGTACTCGACGGTCGCCGATATGACGCGGGCGGTGCTGAAGGAAACACATGCCGGCCACGCCGACGCCCGACTGCTCGCCTGGGAGGCGCTCAACGCGGAACAGTTAGGACGGGCTCGCAGCGTGTTCGAGGAGGTCAACGCCCTCGGTCAGGACGACATGGCGTCCCTGTCCGTGGTTGTGCGGCTGCTGCGCTCGATCGTGCGCCGCTGACCTGCCGGCTGCGGACATCCGTCGCTGCGCGCTGCTGCCCACTATTACTGCCTGCTGCCACCGGCCGTTTGAGGCTAACTCAGGAGAATGGCGAGCCTGATGAGTGTGGGCCGGCATCGGCCGCGGAATCACGAGGCGGGTGCCGGCCGGGCACGGGGATCTCCTGAATTAGCCACAGGGGATGGCCCGAACCGACGGGTGCCTGAGCCCGGTCAGGGTCGCCCGCGGGCAGCCGGTGTCCCGAACCAGCCTCCGCCGCAGTGTGGCTGACTCAGGAGATCTGACAACGCAATGCCTCTTGGCCGCACACGTGCCGCGGCATCACGCGGTGGGCGTCCCCGGCGTGCGGGGATCTCCTGAGTTAGCCACAGTCCGTGCCGCCAGAAACGGATTCTGACCACATCGGCGGCGCCGCTCGACGGATTTCCCGGCTAGTCTTCCGGGGTCACGCTCTAGTGGCCGCGGGCGATCCATTCATCCAGGTGCCCGGCCTCGGCGCCGATTGTCGTCGACTCGCCATGGCCGGTGAGCACGACGGTGCTCGCCGGGAGCATCAGCAGCTTGCCTTTGATCGAGGCGAGGATCGTGGGGAAGTCGCTGAACGACCGGCCGGTCGCGCCGGGTCCGCCATGGAACAAGGTGTCGCCGCTAAAGACCGTGCCGAGCGCGGGCGCATAGAAGCAGACGGCGCCGGGAGAATGCCCCGGCGTGTGCAGCACCTCGAGTTCAATACCGGCCACCCGGATGCGCTGGCCGTTCTCGAGCGGACGGCTCGGCGGGGCATCCGGGTAGACCCGGTCCCACAGCATCATGTCGTCGGGGTGGAGGTAGGTCGGCGCGGTGTGCGCGGCCTGCACCCCGGCGACGGCACCGATGTGGTCGTCGTGCGCGTGCGTGCAGAGGATGCCCACCAGCTTGCGGTCGCCAACCGCGGCGAGGATGGCGTCGACGTCGTGGGCCGCGTCGACCACAACGCACTCGTCGTCGTCGCCGACGATCCAGACGTTGTTGTCCACGTCCCAGGTGCCGCCGTCGAGGCTGAAGCTGCCCGAGGTGACGAGGTGTTCGATCCGCGCCGTCATCAGAGCACGACCACGGAGCGCAGCACGTCGCCGCGGGCCATCTTCGCGAATGCCTCCTCGATATGCCCGATTCCGATTCGTTCACTGACGAACTCGTCCAGCGGCAGGCGGCCCTGCAGGTAGAGGTCGGTCAGCATCGGGAAGTCGCGCTCCGGCAGGCAGTCGCCGTACCAGGACGACTTCAGAGAACCGCCCCGGCCGAACACGTCGAGCAGCGGGATCTCCAGCATCATCTCGGGGGTCGGCACGCCCACCAGCACGACGGTGCCAGCCAGGTCGCGGGCGTAGAACGCCTGCCGCCAGGTCTCGGGACGCCCGACGGCGTCGATCACGACATCCGCGCCGAACCCGCCGGTCAGTGCCTGCACGGCCGCGACCACGCCGTCCTCGTCGAGGCCGGCTGAGTCGATGGTGTGGGTGGCGCCCAGCGTCTGGGCGGTCGCGAGCTTCTTCGCGTCGCGGTCGATCGCGATGATGACGGATGCCCCGGCGAGCCGGGCCCCGACGACCGCCGCGTTACCCACGCCGCCACATCCGATCACGGCGACCGAGTCGCCCCTGGTCACGTTGCCCGTGTTCATGGCGGCCCCGATGCCGGCCATGATGCCGCAGCCGAGCAGTCCGACGACCGCGGGGTCGGCGACAGGGTCGACCTTGGTGCACTGTTTCTCGTGCACAAGAGTCTTTTCGGCGAAGGCGCCGATGCCGAGGGCGGGGCTGAGCTCGGTGCCGTCCGTGAGGGTCATTTTCTGGGTGGCGTTGAAAGTGTTGAAACAGTACCAGGGCTCGGCGCGCTTGCAGGCGCGGCAGTCGCCGCAGACGGCGCGCCAGTTCAGCACGACGAAGTCGCCCACGGCGACGTGGGTGACGCCCTCGCCGACGACGCTGACCCGGCCGGCGGCCTCGTGGCCGAGCAGGAATGGGAACTCGTCGTTGATGCCGCCCTCACGGTAGTGCACGTCGGTGTGGCAGACGCCGCAGGTCTCGATGTCGACGACGACCTCACCGGGTGCAGGGTCGGGGATGACGATGTCGACAAGCTCCACCGGCGCGCCCTTCGATCGAGCGATGACGCCTTTGACGGTGATCGACATGGGACTCCTCTGGGTTGGTGCCCGGACAGGCGGTGGTGGAACCCAACCACACTACCCAACCTCCCTGCCCTGCCCTATCCAACCAATTCGACGGAGATTTTGCCAGAGAGAACCCGTTTTGGCCCGAAACAGGCTCGTAGAGGCAAAATCTCCGTCGAATTCGTTAGGGGTTCAGGGTGCGGATGCCGCGCGCGGAGCCACGCGACCGGCCGAGAACGCGACCGGCCGAGGCGCGACCGGTTACGCGAACTCCTGGCAGTGATCGCACCACCAGCCGCCGCCGACCGACGCCATCGGGTCGTAGCAGGAAGCGCAGGCCGGCGTGGGAAGCAAGTTGTCGTCGTTCATTCGGAGCTCAGTTTCGATTCTGAAAACGAGTTCCCCAGCCCAGAGAAAGGCATTCGCGAATTTTGAGTGTAGGCAGACCTCGACTCGGATGTCTAGGAAAATTGATTATTCTGCGTACTTTCTAGCGCGGCAACGGATGCGCTCAGCGCGGCAGCACGCGCTCCGACACCTCCCACAGAAAAATCTCCGCAATGGACGGCCCGATGCCGGTGAACGCCTCCTCTGATCGGGGGGCGCTCGGGCTGTCGTCGTCCGCGGCTCTGCTGCAGGCCACGGCCGCCTCCCTGCCGCCGGAGCTGCTCAAGGTCAGCGGCGTGCTCGACTTCGGTGGCACGATCTTCACCTGGCAGCCGCTCGTGCTGCGCGCGGTGATGATGGCGCGCACCGTGAGCGTCACGCACCTGTCGGCGCCCCGCGGCGGCGCCATCCGCCTCGCGTCGCCATCCGCCTCGCGGCCGGACTCGAGGTGAGCCTCGACGACCAGCCCGAAAATCCTGCTCTATCGTGTACATCCCACGGCAATCTTCGATTTCGACGTGCGGCCCTCCGCCGCCGGGCCGCAGCGGATCGGGCGCCCTGCTTTCGTTCTGGTCGGGGTGTGTATCTGGTCAGCGCGAGGGTTCCAGCCGCACCAGCACCGCCTTGGAGACGGGGGTGTTGCTGCCCTCCGCGGTGGAATCCAGGGGCACCAGCACGTTGGCCTCGGGGAAGTAGGCGGCGGCGCAGCCGCGGGCGCTCGGGTAGGCGACGAGCCGGAACCGCCGCAGCACCCGGTCGACGTTGTCGCTGAACTCGCTGTGCACATCGACGAGCATGCCGCTGATCAAACCCAGCTCCGCGACATCCTCCGGGTTGACGAAGATGACCTGGCGGCCGTTCTTGATGCCCCGGTAGCGGTCGTTGGGGCTGTAGATCGTGGTGTTGAACTGGTCGTGCGAGCGCAGCGTCTGCAGGAGCAGGCGCCCCGGCGGCCGTTCGAGGGGCTCGAGTTCGTTGACCGTAAGCAGGGCCTTGCCGCTGGGGGTCGGGAAGGTGCGCAGGTCGCGCGGCGCATGGGGCAGGGAGAAACCTTCCTGCTGGCGGATGCGCTGGTTGAAGTCGGCGAAGCCCGGAATGACGTGCGAGATGTGGTCACGGATGATGTCGTAGTCGCTCTCGAAACCGGCCCAGTCGATCGAGGCGGTGCCGTCGAGGGCGGCCCGGGCGAGGCGCGACACGATGGCCACCTCGGAGAGCAGCTGATCCGACACCGGTGGGAGTAGGCCGGTGGACGAGTGCACCGCGGAGACCGTGTCCTCAACCGACACGAACTGCGGGCCGGTGGCCTGCAGGTCGATCTCGGTGCGGCCCAGGGTCGGCAGGATGAGCGCCTGGTCGCCGACCACAGCGTGGGACCGGTTCAGTTTGGTGGAGATCTGCACGCTCAGCACCGTCTTCTGGATTGCGGCCTCGGCGACGACGGTGTCGGATATCGCGCCGACCAGGTTGCCGCCCAGGGCGATCCAGACCGTGACCAGGCCGTCGCGCATGGCGCGAATGGAGTCGACGCTGTCCAGGCCGTCCACGCGGGGCGGGTCGAACCCGAATTCTCGTTCCAGGGCGTCCAGGAACGCCGGTGGCATCTTCTCCCAGATGCCCATGGTGCGGTCGCCCTGCACATTGCTATGCCCGCGGATCGGGGACGCCCCCGCGCCGGGCTTGCCGATGTTGCCGCGCAATAGGAGCAGATTGATGATCTCTCGGATTGTCGGAACGGCCTTCTTGTGCTGGGTGATGCCCATCGCCCAGGTGATGATGACCCGGTCCGCCCGCAGATACCGGTCGGCCAGCTCGTCGATCTCGGCCGCGCGCAACCCCGTGGCCGCCAGGACCGCACCGTCATCCTGGTGGGCGAGGTGCTCGCGCAACTCCTCCAGCCCGACACAATTCTCGCGCAGGAACGCATGGTCGAGCACGGTTCCGGGCCGGGCGGCCTCGGCGTCGAGCACCCGTCGGGAGAGGGCCTGCATGAGGGCCATGTCGCCGCCGAGCCGGATCTGCAGGTACTGGTCGGCCATCACGGTTCCGGCCCCGACGACGCCCCGCACCTTCTGCGGGTTCTTGTAGCGCATCAGCCCGGCCTCCAAGAGCGGGTTGACGGCGACGATGGCGGCGCCCGCCTCCTTCGCCTCTTCCAGCGCCGTGAGCATCCGCGGATGGTTGCTGCCCGGGTTCTGCCCCATGATGATGATCAGGTCCGCACGGGCGAAGTCGGCGTAGGTGACGGTGCTCTTGCCGATCCCGACGGTCTCCGCCATCGCGTGGCTGGTCGACTCGTGGCACATGTTCGAGCAGTCCGGCAGGTTGTTCGTGCCGAGCGCGCGCACGAACAGCTGGTAGAGGAAGGCCGCCTCGTTGGAGGTGCGGCCGCTCGTATAGAACGTCGCCTGGTCGGGCGAGTCCAGTCCGCGGAGGGTGTCCCCGATCAGCTTGAACGCGTCGTCCCAGGTGATCGGCCGGTAGTGCTCGGACCCGGCCGGCTTGTGCACCGGCTGCACGAGGCGGCCTTGCATGCCGAGCCAGTACTCCGACTTCGTGAGCAGCTCGCTGATCGGGTTCTCGGCCCAGAATTCGGCCGGGATCCTGATCGGCGTTGCCTCCCAGGTCACCGCCTTGGCGCCGTTCTCGCAGAACTCGAACGTCTTGCGCCGATCGGGATCCGGCCAGGCGCAGCTCATGCAGTCGAAACCGTCCCGCTGGTTCATCGCAGTCAGTGCCTTCAGGCTGCGCGGCACACCCATCTGCCGGAAGGCCGGCCCCAGTGCATGGGTGACGCCTGGCACCCCCGCCGCCCATTCCCTGGGCTTGCCGACCTCGATCTTGTCCTCGTCGATATCGTCAACGCTGCTCATACGTCGGTAGTAGCACCCTTCGCCGGGGCCGACAAGGCATGTGCGACTCACCCTCAGGCCGAAATGCGCCGAACGGATCCCGCCATCGGTCACCACGAGGTCAGAAATGACCGTACCGTTGATATGTGGTCTTCAAGCATCGGACTTGAAGAGTGTGGGGGCCACGCACACGAAAGGTTTTTCTAGCTTGAGCGACGAATGCATCCATGGACTCGAGGGCGGCCTCTGCGCCAGCTGCTTCCCGAAGGCCGCTCCCGAAATCGTGCCCGGCATGGCCACCCGCGCCAGCCGGAGCAAGTCGACGGGCCGCGCACCGTCGCTTCGCAGTTCGCCGTCACCGCGCACCGTCACCCTGGGCGGACCCAACCCCACCCTGAGCGCGAAGACCGCTACCGCGAAGCCGGCCACCGCCAAGGCCGCCAGCACCGTGAAGCCCGTCAGGAGCACGAAATCCTCCCACGACAACGTCGGTGAGCAGCGGATCTACCACGTCACCCACATCCGCAACCTCGCCGGCATCCTGAACAGCGGGCGCCTGCTTGCCGACGCGAGCGACGCCTGGACCGCCCGGCCGGTCGTCGACCTGTCGTCGGCACCGCAGCGCGCGGCCCGGCGTGCCGCGCTCGTCGCCGGAGACGACAGCGCGAGCGTCGCCTGCTACGTGCCGTTCTTCCTCTCGCCCAATGCGCGCCTATGGGACAGCCTCCTCACCGAATCCAACGACCCGCGCCTGTCGCCGGAGGCGCACCGCTCTCCGACGTACGACTTCGTCATTCTGGTCAGCACGGTCAAGAAGCTCCTCGACGCCCAGGCCGGCGCCGAGGAAACCGTCGCAGCGAGCGTCGCGGTGGCCAACGGGGATGCCGCGGGGGCCCTGACCAGGTTCGGCTCTGCTCCCGAGACTGCCGACCGCATGCTGCGTTCGCTGCGCGCCGATCAGGAATCGCAGAAGATCCGGGAGGCGGAACTGCTCGTCACCGAGTCGTTCCCGTTCGAGTTGGTCACGCTCGTCGGCGTCGCCAACGACAAGGTGCGCGACGCGGTGCGCAGCATTTTCGCCGCCGAGGCGCACAAGCCCAAGGTCGTCGTGTACCCGCCGTGGTTCCACGCCGTGGAGGAAACCGCAGCGCCCTAGCCGGTCAGACGTCCGGAGCGCCCTCTCGCCACGTGCCCGGCCTGCCCTGTCCGGCGTCGAACCAATTCGACGGAGATTCTCGTGAAAAGCAGCTTTTTCGGAGTTTTCGGGGCCGGTTCCGGCAAAATCTCCGTCGAATTCGTTCGGGACGGAGGTGCTCCCGGGCCTCGGACTCGTCAGACACGGCGGGTGGCGTGTGCCTGCCTGGCTCTGCCCTAGTCTCGGGGAATGGGTAGACGACAGGGCCGCTCGCGCGTGCCGATCGGTGTTCTCGTTCTCGGAGTACTCGGCTTCGCCTGGGTCCAGCAGTCGGGATTTCTGGTGACCGAGTTCGAGAGCATGCTGAGCTCGGCCAGCCAAGGCTCCGGCCAGAGTTCCGGCAAGAGCTCCGGCGAGAGCACCGGCCCGGTGGCGACCGCCGCGGACGGCACCGTCGAGACAGCGGTCGGCGGCATCCCCGCACGACCGAGCGGAGCCGTCCCGATGACCGTGGAGCATGTGCATGATGGCGACACGCTCTTTCTGCGAACGGACCAGCCGAACGCCCTGGTGGCGACGACGGATGCCGTCAAGGTACGACTGCTCGGAATCGATACGCCGGAGGTGGGGGACAGCGCCGAATGCTTCGGCGATCAGGCCGCGGAGCAGTTGCGGGCGCTCCTCCCCGATGGCAGCCGCACCTGGGTCACCGCCGACCAGGACCCGACTGACCGATACGGCCGTAGCCTGTTCTATCTCTGGACCGGGGACGGGCGATTCGTCAACTACGAGCTCGTCGCCGGCGGCGCCGCCGAGTCGCTGATGATCCCGCCGAACGACGCGCACTACCCGCTGCTGCGTACGGCCGAGGACGCCGCAACGACGGCAGGCGCGGGCCAGTGGGGCGCCTGCTGATGCGGCGAAGCCGTCCCACCGATATCCCCGCGCGTCGTCCGCCGCCAGGCGTCCGCCGCCAGTCGACCCCCGCGCGTCGTCCTCAGCGCTTCGCCCGGCGCGGCAGGACCAGCCAGACCGCCGCGATGACCAGCAGCACCGCGGCCCCGGCCACCTGACCGGCCGTTCGGCCCAGCACCACGTCGAAGACCAGCAGGGTGGTGCCGGCGAGGATCACGGCGACACCAACCAGTGTGGCCCGCACGAGCACGTCGGCGACCCGCACGATCTGCTTCATCGCATGCTTCCCGAAGAGCAGCCGGTGAAGGCTGACCGGCCCTAGCGCCAGAACGGTGGTGGTGGTGGCCGTGGCGACAAGAATCAGATACACGGTCAGTTGGTACAGGTCGAGTTCGGTGAACCGCGGTTGGAAGGCGAGGGCGAGCAGAAAACCACCCACGATCTGGGTGCCCGTCTGGGTGACTCTGAGCTCCTGCAACAGCGAGAGCCAATTGCGGTCGAGGCGCTGGACATCCGTTTCGTTGCGGCGGGGCGCGGATACCGGCTCCGTCGCGGTGGGTTCCGGTGTTCCTGACAGGCTCATGCCCCGATCGTAATGCGCTTTGCGGAAACGAGATCGCACGCGTCGAGCACGGAACGGGAGAGGTCAGGCGCGCACCCTCAGGATCCACTTGCGCAGTTCCTCGACCCACAGCACGACGGATGCCATGCCCACGCAGACGGCCCAGTGCAGAGGGTCCATCGAGGTGGTGCCGAACGCGGTCTGCAGGAGCGGGAGTTCGACCACGGCCACCTGCAACAGGATCGCGAGCAGGATCGCCCCCCACAGCCACGGGTTCACGAACAGCCGGTGGAACGCGGTGGTCAGCTCGGAGCGCGCGTTGAGTGTGTTGAACAGCTGGGCGAAGACCAGGGTGGTGAACCCCGCGGTGCGCGCCACGGTGAGGCCGTCCGTGCCGGGTTCCAGCGCCGGCAGCAGCCCGCCGGGCAGGAACAGGTCGATCGTGGCGAGGGTGACCACCGCCATCACCAGGCCGGTCGACATGATGCCCACCCACATGCGCAGGTCGATCATACGGTCGTTGATCCCGCGCGGGGGGCGGGCCATCACGTCGTCGATCTCCGGGTCGACGCCCATCGCCAGGGCAGGGCCGGAGTCGGTGATCAGGTTGATCCAGAGGATCTGGGTGATCAGCAGGGGCAGCACCACGGTCTCGCTGCTGGAGCCGGTCAGGCCCAGCGCCCCGGCGAGGAGCACGCCGAGGAACACGGTGAGCACCTCGCCCATGTTCGAGGACAGCAGGTACCGCAGGAACTTCTTGATGTTGTCGAGGATGACCCGGCCGGCCCGCACCGCGGCGACGATGGTGGCGAAGTTGTCGTCGACCAGGATCATCTTCGCGGCCTCCTTGGTCACCTCGGTGCCCGTGATGCCCATGGCCACGCCGATGTCGGCGGACTTCAGGGCCGGGGCGTCGTTGACGCCGTCGCCGGTCATCGCCACGATGTCGCCGTTGGCCTGCAGGGCGTCGACGATCCGCAGCTTGTGCCGCGGGGAGACGCGGGCGAACACGGATGTGTCGCGCACCGCCTCCCGCAGCCCCGGCTCGTCGAGGTGGTCGAGGTCTGCTCCCGCCAGCGCCGTCGCCCCCGGTTCGACGATCCCCAGGTCACTCGCGATCCGCGCGGCCGTGGCGGGGTGATCGCCCGTGATCATGATCACACGCACGCCCGCCCGGTGGGCTTCCTGGACGGCTGACGTCACCTCGGCGCGGGGCGGGTCGATGATGCCGACCACCCCGGCGTAGATCAGGCCCTGCTCGTCGGCCTCGTCGAGCGGCGCCGTGTTCTCGTCGGCGACTCGGTAGGCGACACCCAGGGTGCGGAAGGCCTGGGCCGAGAGCGCCTGGATGTCGGCAAGCATCCGTGGCCGCTGCTCGGCGGTCAGAGGTACGACCGTCTCGCCGACTTGCACGTAGGCGCAGCGCTCGAGGAGCACGTCGGGCGCGCCCTTGCTGAAGATGCGCAGGCTGTCGTCGCCGGTCTCCTGGTGCAGGGTGGACATCATCTTGCGTTCCGAGGTGAAGGGCATCTCACCCCGACGTTCGAACCGGGCCATGTGCCCGGTGGTGCCCTCGAGTTTGGCCGCGGCCACCAGGAACGCGGCCTCCGTGGGGTCACCCTGGATCTCCCACTCGCCGTCCTGCTCGGTCAGCTGGGCGTTGCCGGCGAGGGAACCGACGCCCAGCACCAGCTGGGCCTCAAAGCGGAGTGCCGGGTCTGTGAGCGGTTCGGCGCCCTGGCGCAGTTCGCCCTCGGGGCGGTAGCCCACCCCGGTCACATCTACCCGGCCGGAGGCGGTCAGCAACTGCTGGATCGTCATCTCGTTGCGGGTCAGTGTGCCGGTCTTATCGCAGCAGATCACGGATGCGGAGCCCAGGGTCTCCACGGATTTCAGGTTCTTGACAACGGCGTTCTGCCGCGCCATCCGTTGTACCCCGATGGAGAGGATCACCGACAGGATTGCCGGCAGCCCCTCGGGAACGGCTGCGACCGCGAGGGATACCCCGAGCAGGAACACGGTCACGAAGTCGGCGGGCGTGGACACGCCCTGCACGAGCACGATGGTGAGCATCACGACCGTGGCGATCGCGATCACGACGACGCTGAGCAGCTTGCCGATGTGGCCGATCTCGGTTTGCAGCGGGGTGGGGTGCGCCTCGGTGCGGTCAAGCATCGTGGCGATGGCGCCGACCTCGGTGTTCATGCCGGTTCCGGTGACGATGCAGCGGCCGACGCCCTGGCTGACGGCGGTGCCCTTGAAGACCATGTTCAGGCGATCGCCGAGGGCGGCCGCGGCGGGAAGGGTGCGCGGGTTCTTGGTGACGGCCTCGCTTTCGCCGGTGAGGGAGGCCTCCGCGATCCGCAGCGAACTCGCCTCGGTGAGGCGGGCATCCGCCCCCACGCTGTCGCCCTCACCCAGAACCAGCAGGTCGCCGCGCACCAGCTCGGTGCTGGGCACGGTGGCGAGCAGGCCGTCGCGCATGACGGTCGAGGATGCCGCTGTCATGGTGGACAGGGCGGCCACGGCGTTGTCGGCGCGCGCCTCCTGCACCAGGCCGAGCACGGCGTTGAGCACTACGATCACGGCGATCACGATGGCGTCCACGGGCAGGCCGGGTGCCCCCTCGATCAGCCAGGCGCCGAGCGACACCGCGGTGGCGACCAGCAGCAGGTAGATCAGAGGGTCGTTGAACTGGGCCAGGATCCGGCGCCAGAACGGAACCGGGCGCACGCTGCGCAGCTCGTTCGGGCCCTCGGCCGCGAGGCGACGCGCGGCTTCGGAGCCGGTGAGGCCCCGGGCGGCGTCGGTCTCGAGCCGGCCGGCGATCTCGGCGGCATCGGTAACGGCGGGATCGACTGCGAGACGGTCGATCGGGTCCGATATTTCCGATTGAGCTGATTTCTCCGATTGAGCAGACGCGTCCATCGGGTGGGTTCCTCGTTTCCGGGAGTGCCGGGTCGGTCTGGCCCGCGGCTCCATCCAGTGTAGAACCGGGCCGCGGCCGGCGCTGCGTCGGTGCTGCGTCGGTGCCTTTCGGCATCCCGTCCGTCCCGGCGTACCTTCCCCAATGGGGGTTCGCGACGGCGGATGCCGCTGGGTCGACTGCGACAGATCCCGCCTGGAGCGAAGCCCACCACATCAACGACTGGCTGAACGACAACGGCTACACCGACCTCGCCGACGGAGTGCTGCTCTGCCACCCACACCACCTGCTCCTGCACAACCAGCAATGGAGCATCATCCGAACCGAAACGGACTACTGGCTTCGACCACCAGTCGAATTCAATCCGGACCAGACCCTGATCGCACTCCCCAGCAAGCGGGCGAACCCGTAATCAGGAGAAGAGGGACCACCAGCATCCGTCGCAGTGGTGAACGTCGCCGCGTCATGATGATCCCCAATCCGCGTCCAGGTGGTCTCCCCACGGGAACAGGGCGCGCTTTGCAGGGGAGGTCTACACCTCGGCCGGCTCCGCGACAAGGTCACCGGGCGGCACGGCGGGTGCGACCTCACACGCGTGCGCCGACGCGGTATCTGCGACTCGTCGGTCGGCGAGCCAGGTGTCCAGCTCGGCGGCGGAAAGCGGCTGCGACAGGTGGAAGCCCTGCGCGAAGTCGCAGCCGAAGCTGACCAGCTGGTCGTAGGCGGCGCCGCTGTCCACACCCTCGGCCACCATGCGCAGCCCCAGACTGTGGGCCAGCGCAATCGTCGAGGACACCAGGGTCGCGGCTCGGGCATCGCCGGCCATCGGGAAGACGAAGGATCGGTCGAGCTTGAGCTCGTCGATGGGCAGATCGCGCAGGTAGGCGAGCGAACTGTAGCCGGTGCCGAAGTCGTCGACGGAGATGCGGATGTCTTGCTCGCGTAGCCGGGTGAGGATGCCTCGGGCCCGGCCCCGGTCATTGAGCAGGAATTCCTCGGTGATCTCCAGGGCCAGGATCGACGAGGGCAGACCGCGGGCGGCGATCATGGCACCGATCCGGTCCGGCAGTTCCGTGTCGACCAGTGAGCTGGCCGACAGGTTCACGGCGATGGTCAGCGGATGCCCCTGCGCCTGCCAGAGCACGGCCTGGTCCAGCGCCTGCCGCAGCACGACCTGCGTCAGGGTGTGCATCAGCCCGGCCTCCTCGATGATCGGCACGAACTGATCGGGCAGCAGCAGACCGCGCTCGGGGTGGTTCCAGCGCACAAGGGCCTCGACGCCCCGCACCGCCCCGCTGCCGAGGTCGACCTTGGGCTGATAGTGCAGCACCAGCTGCTCATCGGTGAGAGCGAGGCGCAGTTCGGCCAGGGTGCGCAGCCGGGTCTCGCCGTGGCTGTCGTCGTCGCTGTCGTATACGTGGTGGCCACCGCGGCTCGTTTTCGCCTTGTACATGGCCATGTCGGCCTTGCGGAGCAGCGCCGTCAGGTCTTTGCCCTGGTCGGGATAGAGGGAGATTCCGACACTGGCGCTGGTCTGCAGCGTGATGCCCTCCAGAATGAACGGCTCGGCCAGCGCGGCGCGCAGTTTGACGGCCACCGTCAGGGCATCCTCCCGCGCGGAGTCCGTGAGCAGGATCGCGAACTCGTCGCCGCCGAGGCGGGCCAGGAGGTCTCCGGCACGCAGCTGCCGGTTCAAACGGATGCCGACCTGGATCAGCAGCCGGTCACCCACGTCATGGCCGAGGCTGTCGTTGACCTCCTTGAACCGGTCAAGGTCCAGCAGCAGCAGGGCACACGTCCGGCCCTCGACCGCTGCCAGGCGGGTGGGCACGTCCGCATTGAATGCGCGGCGGTTGCGCAGACCGGTGAGGTCGTCCGTTCGCGCCAGCAGGTTCAGAACCCGTTGCCGGCCGACCAGCGGCACCACCGCCAGCGCCATGGTTGCCCCGGCCAAGGCCACGGCGAGGTTTGACACCGTGACCTGGCTGGCGAGGATCAGAACCCCGAGTCCGGCGATCGTCGACACCATCGGCACGGCCAGAGCGGACACGGTTGTGGCCGTGGCCCTGCGATCCCGCACCGGGCGCGGGAGGGAGGTGCCGTCCACCCAGAGCGCAATCAGTACGACCCCGATGTTCCATGTCGCGTCGAGCAGGGTGCCCACCGTGTACAGGTCACCCTGCAGCGCGAAGACGGTGTCGGCGCCGGCGAAGACCACCAGGCCGGCGACGAGGAGCATCCAGCGCTTCCCGGCATCCGGGCCGTGCGACGCCACGATCCCGGCGATCGCCGCCACCACCAGCAGGTCGAGCACCGGATAGGCGGCCGCGATGACGGCACCGAGGCTGAGCGGGTCCGCGGCGGCGGAATCGAAGACGGGGCTGAGGATGACGGCCAGCACTGCGGCGGCACCCAGGGAACCCACGGCGGTGTCCAGGAAGACGGACCAGGCCGATCCGCGCAGTTGCCGGTTCACGAGCACCGCCAGCGCCCAGAGCAGGAGCAGGTAGAACAGCAGATAGCCGATGTCGGCTGGCGAGGGAAACGGTGACGCACCGTCGGCATCCGCGCTGACGAGGTAGTAGGTGTCCGCCAGGGCGTTCATGGTCAGAGCGGCGCTGGCGAGGCCCACCTCGATCTGCCCGCGCCCGACCCGGTAGACGGCGGCGCAGCCCACGAGCACGGGTGCCCACACCGAGAGCATGGCGAGCCAGCCGTCGACCAGAGGGCTGAAGTCATCGCCCTTCAGGGCCAGGCCGAGGGTGTAGGCGATGACCAGTACCAGCATGAGCGTCAGCGCGCCGAAGCGGAACCGCTCACGGGTGCCGCCGGTCATGGCAGGGCCGCCGCGCTCTGCCTCGCGGTCAGCCACTCGTCGAGTGCCGCGGCGGAGAGGGGGCGTGACATGAAGTATCCCTGGGCGAAGTCGCATCCGTAGCGCACCAGCTCGTCGTAGGCGACGCTGTTCTCCACGCCCTCGGCGACCATTTTCAGGCCGAGGCCGTGCGCGAGGTCGATCGTGGAGGCCACCAGTGCGGCGGCCCGGGCGTCGTCGGCCATCGGGAAGATGAAGGACTGGTCCAGCTTGAGCTCGTCGATGGGCAGGTCACGAAGATAGGCGAGCGAACTGTAACCGGTGCCGAAGTCGTCGACGGAGATCCGGATACCACTGGCGCGCAACCGGGTCAGGATGTCCCGGGCTCGGTCGCGGTCGGCCATCAGGAAGTCCTCGGTGATCTCGAGCATCAGCGCGGTGGGCAGAAGACCGCGGGCCGACAGCATGGTGCCCACCCGTTCGGGCAGATCGGCGTCGATCAGTGAGCTGGCGGACAGGTTCACCGCAACCGTCAGGGTACGGGCCTGGGCCGCCCAGAGCACGGACTGGTCCAACGCCTTCCGCAGAACCTCCTGGGTCAGCGCGTGCATGAGACCGGCCTCTTCGACCAGAGTCAGGAACTGGTCGGGAAACAGCAGACCGCGCTCGGGGTGGTTCCAGCGCACGAGGGCCTCGACGCCTGAGACGAACCCGGTCTTCAGGCAGATCTTCGGCTGGTAGTGCAGAACCAGCTGGTCCTCGGTCAGGGCGAGGCGCAACTCCTGCAGGGTGCGCAGACGGGCGTCACCGTGGCGGTTGTCCGCGCTGCGGTAGACGTGGTGGCCGCTGTGGGTCGCCTTCGCCTTGTACATCGCCATGTCGGCCTTGCGCAGCAGTGCGGTCAGGTCATCGCCCTGGTCGGGGTAGAGCGCGATTCCGATGCTCGCGCTGGTCTGCAGGGAGATGCCTTCCAGGGTGAACGGCTGGGCCAGGGTGGCCCGGAGTTTGTTGGCCACCGCCTCGGCCTCCACCTGGTCGGTGCGCTCGAGTAGGACGGCGAACTCGTCGCCGCCCAACCGCGCGAGCAGGTCACCGGACTGCAGTCCTTCCAGCAGACGAAGGCCGACCTGCACGAGCAACCGGTCGCCGGCGTCATGCCCGAGGCTGTCGTTGACCTCTTTGAAGCGGTCCAGGTCCAGCAGTAGCAGCGCCCGGTTCCGGCTCCTGTCGTCGGCCAGTCTCGACGAGACCTCGGCGTACAGCGCACGCCGGTTCGGCAGACCGGTCAGCTCGTCGGTCTTGGACTGGCGACGCAGGGCCACCTGCCGGGAGACCAGGGGAACGGCTGCGAGGGCCAGGGTCGCCGCCGCCAGCCCGATCGCGATGTGGGGAACCGGCGTCTGGCTGGCGAGGAGCAGCACACCCAGGCCGGCCGCGGTCGACACCGCCGGCAGCGCCAGGGCCGCCACGCCGTTGGAGGAGTTGTTCCGAACCAGATCGGGTCGCGACGAGGCATCCGCCCACACCGCGATCAGGGCCAGACCCACGGCCCAGCCGGCGTCCAGAGGAGTGCCGAGAACGTACCTGGTTTCGAGTAACGCGAAGACGAGACCGGTGGACGTGAACATCAGTAGGCCGAAGACGAGGAGGATCCAGCGGCGGCCGGCAACCGGGCCCTGCGAGGTGGTGAGTGCGACGACGACGGCAACCAGCAGCAGGTCGAACAGTGGGTAGGCGACGGCGGCGGCGATGGCCTTGTTCGCCCCGGCCGCGTCGACTGAGTTCGCCATCGGGCCGAGCAGCACGGCCAGCACCGAGGCCGCGCCGAGTGCACCGATGGCGCTGTCCAGCACCACCGACCAGACCATGCCGCGCAGCTGGCGGCGCACCATGATGACCAGCACGAATAGCATGAGGGCGAAGAACAGGAGGTAGCCGACCTCGCTCACGCGGGGGAACATCTCGGCACCCCAGATCAGCATCCACAGGGAGTAGGAATCGACGATCGCGATGATGGTGACCGCCGCGGCCGTGAGCAGGAGTTCGGGATGCCGGAATCGCTCCAGACCGCTGGCCGCGATCCGCACTCGGCTCCGCGAGCGCTTGCGCATCACGGCGGCCCAGCACACGACGACCATGGACAACTTCAGGAGGGACGCCAGCCAGCCGTCGACGAAGAGGTGGAATCCGTCGTCGGGCATCAGCAGGCCGATGACGTAGCTGCCCAGGAACACGGCCATCAGCCAGGCGGACCAGGAGGCGCTCCTGGCAAAGAAACCTCGAACTAGGCGGCCGCAGGGCGCCCCTGAATTCAACTGCACGGAACCCCCACGTTATCTAATCTCAGATTAGCAGCGGCGGAAGACGGAGAACCAACCGACCCGCTCGATTGGGGGTGGGGAATCGTGGACGGGGCGCGGCGGCGCACCGCCCTACGATTGAGTGAACGACCGACGAGCTGGAGGCAATCATGACGACACTGGTGGGGTTTTCGAGCAAGTACGGAGCCACCGAGGGAATCGCCGAGCGCATCGCCCGCAAACTGCGGGAGGCCGGGCAGGATGCCGTGGCCCGGCCGGTCGCATCCGTTGACCAGGTGGACGAGTACGACGCCTTTGTGATCGGCAGTTCCGCCTACATGGGGTCGTGGCGCAAGGACGCGACGGAGTTCGTGCGGCGCCACCAGGAACTGATCACGGCGCATCCGGTTTGGCTGTTCAGCAGCGGGCCGCTCGGCACCGCGGGGAAGGACGCCCAGGGGCGAGATCTGCTCAAGGAGAGTGAGCCGAAGCAGTTCGAGGAGTTCGGCCAGTCGCTCCAGCCGCGCGGAATGCGGGTGTTCTTCGGTGCGCTCGACCCGACCGTGCTCGGCCGCCGGGACAAACTTGTGCGGCGCATCCCGAGTGGGCGCGAGCTGCTGCCCGAGGGCGACTTCCGCAACTGGGTCGCGATCGACGAATGGGCGGCGGAGATCGCCCGGGAGCTGTCCGTCTAACTCTCCAGCAGGCTGCGGATGTCGTCGGCCGTGAGGTTCCCACTGAACCCCGGCGCATCCGCTGGGGCGTCGCTCAGCACCTGGTCGAAGAGCTCGGCCTTCTGTTTCTGCAGGGCCATGACCTTCTCCTCGATGGTGCCGGTGGCGACCATTCGGTAGACCATCACGTTCTTCGTCTGGCCGATGCGGTGGGTGCGGTCGATGGCCTGCGTCTCGGTGGCCGGGTTCCACCACGGGTCGAGCAGGAAGACGTAGTCCGCCTCGGTCAGGGTAAGGCCGAACCCGCCGGCCTTCAGACTGATCAGGAACACCGGCTCACTGCCGGTCTTGAACCGGTCGATCACCTCGGAGCGGCGCAGGGTGGACCCGTCGAGGTAGCAGTAGGGGATGCCCCGGGCCTCGAGCCGCGCGGCCGCCTTCTTCAGGAACGACGTGAACTGGCTGAAGACGAGCGCGCGGTGACCTTCGGCGACGACGTCGTCCAGCTGTTCGAAGAGGGCGTCGAGTTTGCTGGACGACACTCCGGCGTACTTCTCGTCGACCAGGGACGGGTCCAGGCTGAGCAGCCGCAGCAGGGTCAGCGAGCGGAACACGATGAACCGGTTTTTGTCGAGGTCGTCGATCAGGCCGAACAGCTTCTGCCGTTCCCGCTGCAGGAACGTGTCGTAGAGCGCGCGGTGCCGGGGGTTCAGCTCGATCTCAAGCACCTGCTCCTGTTTGGGCGGCAGCTCGGGCGCGACGACCGCCTTGGTGCGACGCAGCAACAGTGGGCGGATGCGCCGGCGCAGCCGCGTGAGCAACTCGGGGGTGTCGCCGCGGTCGATCGGGCGCACATACTCCTCCGTGAACCGCCGAAGGGAGGGGAACAGGCCCGGTGCCACGATCGCGAACAGGGCATGCAGCTCGAGCAGGCTGTTCTCCATCGGCGTGCCCGTGAGCGCGAGCTTGAACGGCGTCGTCAGGTCGCGGGCGCACAGGTGCACCCGGGTGGCACGATTCTTCAGGAATTGCGCCTCGTCCAGGATCAGCCCGGCCCAGCCATGCGCCTGGTAGGCCTCGAAGTCGAGACGGAACAGCGTGTAGGAGGTGACGACGACGTCGGCGCCGGCCGCGGCATCCGTCAGCGGGATGCCGTCGGCCGCCTCGGTGGCTGTGATCACCCGAACGTCGAGGCCGGGCGTGAAGCGGGCGGCCTCGGAGCGCCAGGTGGCGACGACGGATGTCGGGGCGACGACCAGGAACGGCCGCCGCTGGGCCGAATCGGCCGGGTGGGCGTGCCCGGCTGGGTGGGCCTGCTCGGCCGGCTGCGCGGTCGCGTGCGCCAGGAGTGCGAGCGTCTGCAGCGTCTTGCCGAGGCCCATGTCGTCGGCGAGGATTCCGCCCAGCTGGTGCTGCCAGAGGAAGGTCAGCCAGGTGAAGCCCTGCGCCTGGTATGGGCGCAGGGTGGCGTGCACGGCGGCCGGCAGCGGGGCGTGCGGGGCGTGCTCGGCGTCGTCGGCGCCCTTGGACAAGCCGATCAGCCCGGACACGGCCGCCCGCCACGCCACGGCCTGCTCGGTGTCGTCGGCGAGGTCCTCGAAGTCGCTCCAGAGGGCAGCCTGGTAGCGGCTGATGCGCAGGCCGGTGTCCCATTCCTGCAGGGCGCGGGCCTCGGTGATCAGTTCGTGCAGGCGCTCGAAAGCCGGCTGCCGCAGCGACAGGTAGCTGTTGTCGACCAGCAGGAGCTTCGCCTGCCCCTTCGCCAAAGCTTTAAACAGCGGGCCGAACGGCACGCTCCGACCATTGATCGTGACGATCACGCCCAGGTCGAACCAGTCCCGCTGGTCCGTCTCGACCGTGCTGATTGTGAGCTCAGGAGTCTCGGTCAGTTCGCGGTAGTCGGGCCGGGTGCCGCGGATGTCCACGCGCACGCCGGGCAGCGCTTCCAGCCGCGGGAGCGCACGTTCGGCCACCTCGGCCGCATCGATGCCGCGCAGGGTGACGGATGTCGCGGCCGGGCCTGCGTCGGCGTGGCCGGCCTCCTCGAGGAGACGCCTGGCTCGCTCGTGGATGACCCGTTCGGTGGGCTCGTCGCGGCTTCCGATCGAGGGAGACGTGGGCGTGGGCGTGGGCGTGGACGTGGACGTGGACGACAGCACGGGCAGCTTCTTCAGCAGGGAACCCTCGCGGTACTCCCAATGCCAGGCCAGCTCCAGCGCCTGCCTCGGCCGGAACCAGGCGGTGAGCACGAGCAGAGGTGGGTCGGCCTGGGGGAAGCGCACGGAGCCATCCGTGCTGATCACCGGCAGGGTGCGCCGCAGCGCCGGATAGAAGTCGCTCAGGAACTCGGCCGTCTCGTCGGCAGGCACGAGAACCGTGCCGGGCGCACCGAGCAGCCGGCGCTGCTCGGCGGTGAGCGGACCGTCGACGGTCGGGGCCAGGGTGAACACCGGGCGCGGCCCGAGGGCATAGCCGTAGATCCCGTGGCCGCCGATCGCCCCGGAATGCTCGGGGGGATGCGGGGTGCCGTCAAATAGGAGCCGGGTGGTCAGGAGCAGACCCTGGGTGCCGGCGGCGCCTGTGTTGCTTAACGCGCCGGCGGCGCCTGTGTTGCTGAACGCGCCGGCGGCGTTCCGGCTTGCGTCGAGGCTCACGTGGGCCGCGCGGCCCACGCTGACCGTGGCATCCTTCGTGCTGCCCACGAGACGCAGCCCCAGGGTCTCGGCCTCGTCGAAGAGGGTCCAGAGCAGCGGGCTGACGAAGTCGTCGAGGTAGATCCAGTCCGTCTCCTGGCTGGTGTATACGCCGCGCACGGCCCGGTGCAGGGCCAGGATCTGGCTCAGCCAGCGGTGGTGCTCGCGGTTGAGGTTGAGGCGGTTGCGGTGGAAGCCCAGTTGGTTCCACGCCACGTCCGTGCGCACCCAGTTGCCACGGGCGCTTCGGATGACCGGGCGCACCCCGAGCCGGATCTCGCCCTGCCCGGGGCGCACGTTCGTGACCGGCCGGGCCGTCGCACCACGCCAGCGGTCGTTCGTGCGGGGCGTCTGCTCTCGCAGCTCGAATAGGAGGCCCATCGGAACGGGCAGATCGGTGGTCCCACCCGGTTCGCCGGGCACGGGTCCCGCGATCCGCTTCCAGTCCGCCCGCGCCGGGGGAGACCCGGCATCAGACATGGCTCCATGCTCTCATGTGGGCAGCGCGGTCGGAGCGCAGTGTCCGCGGTTGAACCAATTCGACGGAGATTTTGCCGGAAAACTGCTTATGCGGGCTGTTTGGGGGTGTTTTGGGCAGAATCTCCGTCGAATTCGTTCGGGTCGGAGATGTCGCCAGGCCTCGGGCTCGGGCACGGGCTCGGGCCCTGGCTGAGACTCACTCAGCTACACCGCGGTGACCGCCGCTTCCCTCGACGGATGCGCCCTGGCGGCATCGATGATCCAGGCGAAGTCGAACGCCGTTTCACGCCAGTGGCTGTACCGGCCGGACACCCCACCATGGCCGGCCGACATCTCGGTCTTCAGCAGAACATCCGCTCCCACCTCGCGCAGCCGGGCCACCCACTTGGCCGGCTCGACGTAGAGCACTCGGGTGTCGTTGAGACTGGTCACAGCGAGTATCCGCGGATAGTGCGTGTCGCGTACGTTCTCCACGGGGGAGTAGCCGCGCATATAGGCGTACACCTCAGGGTCGTGCAGCGGGTCGCCCCACTCGTCCCACTCGATCACGGTCAGCGGAAGCGACGGGTCCAGGATCGACGTCAGCGCGTCCACGAACGGCACCCCGGCGAGGATGCCCGAGAACAGTTCCGGGGCCAGGTTCGCCACGGCGCCCATCAGCAGGCCGCCGGCGCTGCGGCCCTCGGCGACGAGCCGGTCGGGACTGGTGTAGCCCTGGTCGATCAGGTGCCGGGCGCTGTCGATGAAGTCCGTGAAGCTGTTGCGCTTGTGCAGCTTCTTGCCGTTCTCGTACCAGAGTCGACCCAGCTCGCCGCCGCCGCGCACGTGGGCGATCGCGAAGATCATGCCGCGGTCGAGCAGGCTGAGCCGGGCGATGCTGAACGACGGGTCGATGCTGATCTCGTAGGAGCCGTAGCCGTAGAGCAGGGTCGGGGCGGGAGTTCCCGGAGCGACGAGGTCACGCCGGTAGACGAGGGAGATCGGGATGCGCGTGCCGTCGGCGGCGGTAGCCCACTCGCGGCGCTGCTCGAACAGGGTCGGGTCGTAGCGGCCGAGCACGGGCTGCTGCTTCCGCAGCCGGCGCTCGCCGGTGGCGACCACGTGGTCGTAGACCGTCGACGGCGTGACGAAGCTGGTGTAATCGAGACGGATGGTCGGCGTGTCCCACTCGGGATTGGCCGACGTGCCCACGGAGTACAGCGGTTCCTCGAAGCCGAGCTCGACGAAATCGAGTTCCTCGTCGGCTGCCTCGGCGCTCACGGCAACGCGGGTGAGTCCGTCCCGCCGGTATTCGGCCACCACGAAGTCGCGGAATGCGTCGACGCTCTCGAGGCGCACGGCCGTATCGTGGGGCAGCAGAATCCGTTTCTCACCCCGCGGGTCGGCGACGGAGACGCTGACCAGCTCGAAGTTGACCGCGTGGTGGTTGTGCACGATCAGCAGGCGGTCCTCGCCGCCCAGCACGGCGTGCTCCACGTCGTACTCGACGCCGTCCAGCCGCGGCCAGACCAGGGCGAACTCGCCGGTCGGGTCGGCGGCGTCGAGCAGCCGGGTCTCGGTGGTCACGCTCGAGCCGGCCTCGATCAGCAGGAACCTGCGGCTGCGGGTGAGGCCGATGCCCACCCAGAAGCGCTCGTCGGGTTCGTGGAAGACCGACACGTCGGCGGCGGCCGCGGTTCCCACCTCGTGTCGCCACACGGTGTCCGGCCGCCAGGCGTCGTCCACGGTCGTATAGAAGATGTAGCGGCCGCTCGGGTCGAACAGTGCACCCTCGCCGGTGTTCGGGATCTCGTCCGCGAGATTCTCGCCGGTCGCGATGTCACGCACGCGCAGGGTGTACCGCTCGTCGCCCTCGGTGTCGACGGCGTAGAGCAGCCGGTTCTCGTCGCCGCTCACGTCGGTGCTGCCGAGCGAGTAGAACTCGTGGCCGGCTGCCTCGGCGTTGTCGTCGAGCACGATCTGCTCGCCCGGGAGACCGGCGGTCCCGCTCGCCTTCCCGCTGGTCTGTTCGGGGATCTGCTCGGGAAGCACCGGCGGGGTCCAGTCGTCCGGCGCGGAGATCGGCGCACGGCAGTGGATGCCGTATTCCTTCCCCTCCACCGTGCGGGTGTAGTACCACCAGTGGCCCTGTCGCACCGGAACGCTGAGGTCGGTCTCCTGGGTGCGGCCCCTGATCTCCTCGAAGACCTGCTCCTGCAGCAGGGCCAGGTGGGCGGTGCGGGCATCCGTGAAGGTGTTCTCGGCTTCGAGGTGCGCGATCACCTCGGGGCTGTCCTTGTCGCGCAGCCACTCGTAATTGTCGGTGAACACGTCGTCATGGAAACTGCGCTGCTGTGGCTTCTGCACCGCGCGGGGAGGAGTGGTCATGAGTCATAGCGTAGTTCCGTGAGGGCGCAGACTTGAGGGGTACCAGCCCAGAGACGAATGGAACCACAATGACGCAGCCCGGAATCGCCCCGCTCGAAACCTCCCGGGAGGAGGCCCTGCAGGGGCAGGTCTTCCAGGCGGTGCTCTTCGACATGGACGGCACCCTGGTCGACTCCACTCAGGCGGTTACCCGGTCCTGGCTGCGCTGGGGTGCCGAGGTCGGCCTCGGCCCGTCGTTCACCGGCCCCGAGCATGGGGTGCCGGCGCGTCAGATGATCGCGACCCTGGTGGCGGAGGAGCTGGTCGAGACATCCGTCACCCGGCTGACCGAGTTCGAACTGGCCGACACGGATGGCGTCAGGATTTTGGCCGGCGCGGCGGAACTCATGGCGAGCATCCCCGAGGCCCGCCGGGCGATCGTCACGTCCTGTGCCCGGCAGCTGTGCCTGGTGCGCCTGGACGCCGCCGGCTTCCCCGCGCCGCTCACGGTGGTGACCATCGACGACACCAGCCGCGGCAAGCCGTTCCCCGAGCCGTTCCTGCTGGCTGCCGAACGCCTCGGCGTCGACCCGGCCCGCTGCGTCGTAGTCGAGGATGCCCCAGCCGGCCTTGCCGCCGCCCGCGCCGCCGGCTGCGCCACGATCGGCGTCGTCGGCACCCATCGGGCCGCCGACCTGGAGGCCGACCTGGTGGTCTCCGGTCTCGACCGCCTGCGCGTGTCCGTGCAGGATGACGGAGTGGTCTTCCACCTGGTGACCGAGCAGTAGCAGCCCGGAGCAATAGCGTCCGGACTCAGCGCTCGTAGATTTCCAGCGGCAGCCCGTCGGGGTCGCGGAAGAAGAACATCGCTTTGCCGGTGTTCGGGTCCACCCTCAGTTCCTCAACCTCGACGTGCTTGCCGATCAGCTCGTCGCGCGCGGCCGGTACGTCGTCGACCTCGAACGCGAGGTGGCGCAGTCCGAGCGCTTCCGGGCCGCTCTTCCGGGGCGGGGTGTCGGAAAAAGAAAACAGTTCGATCAGGTAGTGGCCGTTCAGGGCAAGCTTGCCCATCCACGACCGGCGCGCGGCCCGGAAGTATTCCGCTTCGAGCGTGCAGCCGAGAACGTCGAGGTAGAAGGCCTTGGACACGTCGTAGTCGCTGGCGATAATGGCGATGTGGTGCACTCCGTTGATGCGCATGCGGCAGTTTCGCATACTCCAGGGGGCGGAAGAGGTCAGGATGAAACCGTCGACTATTAAGGTGGCAGATTGTTGGGAGACCGAGATGAACAAGAGCAGCGATCCACTGCGTCAAACGGTGGTGCTGGCGAGCGTGATCCTGGCCGTCGTCGGATCGTTCATCGGGTCCGGCGCCGCCGGCGGAACCCCGATCCAGAACGCGTCAGGCGGAGCGCTCGCCGCCGACGCCACCCCGATCGCCCCCGAAGGGCCGGCCTTCGGCATCTGGACCGCGATCTACCTCGGCCTCATCGCCTACGCCCTGTGGCAGCTCCTGCCGGCGCAGAGAACGGATGACCGCCAAGGCGCCCTGGGCTACCCGATCGCCGCGTCGCTCGTGCTGAACGCCGCCTGGATCCTGAGCATCCAGTTCGACCTGCTCTGGCTCAGTGTGCCCGTGATCGTGCTTCTGCTGGTCGTGCTGATCCGGGCGTTCCAGCTCACGCTCCGCACCCGGCCCAAAAACCTGATTGAGACGATCGTCGCCGACGGCACCGTGGGCCTGTACCTCGGCTGGGTGGCCATCGCCACCGCCGCCAACGTCACCGCGGTGCTCGTCGCCTCCGGCTTCGAAGGCTTCGGCCTCGGCGCGGACCTGTGGGCGGTGCTGGTCATCGCCGTCGCCGGGCTGGTCGGCGTGTTCCTCGCGATCTACGGCCACGGCCGCCTCGCCCCGGCCGCGTCGCTGTGCTGGGGCCTGGCCTGGGTGGCCGTGGCCCGGCTGGCCGGCACCCTGCTCTCCACTCCCACGGCGATCGCGGCGATCGTCGCCGTGGCCGCCATCCTGATCGTCACCATCACCGTGCGCGTGCGCACCTCCAGGTCCGTCACGTCCGCCACATCCGCCACGTCCCGATCGGTCACCGCGTGAGCGATTCGGCCACCTTGCCTGTCACCCCGGCGGGCGTCACCTCGGCGCGCCGGCGCTGGGCCGGTCTCGTCTTCATCAGCGTCGCCGTCGCCCTGATCATCGTCGATTCCACGATCATCAACGTGGCCATCCCCTCGATCGTCGACGACTTGGCGATCACCTCGACCCAGGTGCAGTGGGTGCAGGAGAGCTACACCCTGGTTTTCGCGGCCCTGCTGCTGGTTTTCGGAACGCTTGCCGACCGGTTCGGTCGACGGCGCATCCTGATTCTCGGCGTAATCGTCTTCGCCACATCATCCGTCTTCGCGGCGCTCGCGCAGACGGGCGAACTCCTGATCCTGGGTCGGCTGATCCAGGGCGTCGGCGGTGCGATGGTGCTGCCCACCACGCTCTCGATCATCAACGCCACGTTCCGCGGCCGTGACCGGGGCATCGCGTTCGCGATCTGGGGCTCGACCATCGGCGGCATGGTGGCCGTCGGCCCCCTGCTCGGCGGCTGGCTCACCACCTCCTTCTCCTGGCGCTGGGCATTCGGCATCAACGTGCCACTGGGCATCGTCATCGTCGTCGGCGTACTGGTCTTCGTGCTCGAATCGAAGGATGCCGGCGAGCCGCGCCGCATCGACGTCGTCGGCGCCGTGCTCTCGGTGATCACCAGCGCGTCGCTCGTCTTCGGGCTGATCGAGGGACGCACCTACGGCTGGTGGCTCACCGACAAAGCGCCGGTTGCGGGAGACTGGACCTGGCCGTACTCGCTGTCGATTATTCCATTTGTGTTCCAGATCACCGTCGTGTCCGGCGTGGCCTTCATCTACTGGGGGCTCTACCGCCAGCGGGCCGGCAAGACCACCCTGCTCGCCTTCTCCCTGTTCTCGATCCCGTCGTTCCGAAACGGCAACATCGCGGCCATGATCGTCTCCCTCGGTGAGTTCGGCATCATCCTGTCACTGCCGCTCTGGCTGCAGAATGTGCTCGGCTACGACGCCCTGCAGACCGGATTCGTGCTGCTCGCCCTCGCGCTGGGCTCGTTCGTGGCCAGCGGGGTGTCCGGGGCGTTCGGCAACAAGATCTCACCCGAGACGATCGTGCGGTTCGGAATCGTCGCCGAGATCATCGGCGTCGCCGGCCTCGGCCTGGTCATCACGGCCGAGTCCACCTGGCTCGTCGTGGTGCCATTCCTGTTCGTCTACGGCATCGGCGTGGGGCTGGCCACCGCCCAGCTCACCGGCGTCGTGCTCAAGGATGTGCCGGTGGCGCAGAGCGGCCAGGGCTCCGGCACGTCCAGCACCGCCCGGCAGATCGGCTCGGCGCTCGGCATCGCGGTGCTGGGCACCGTGCTGTTCACTACGGTCGGTACGTCGCTCGATGCGAAGCTGGCCGAGGTGCCCGGGCTGACTGCCGAGACCCGGAGTCAGATCGTCGACGCGGTCGTCGACAGTGCGGGCTCGGTGATCCCGTCGTTCGAAGAGCAGAGCCCCGAGCTGGCGGATACCGCCCGCGAGGCGTTCAGCGACGGCACCCGCTACTCGGCGTACGCCGCAGCCGGGTTCCTCGTGCTCGGCTTCCTGGCGACGCTGCGGCTTTCCGGCACCGCGCCACACGCGGAGTCGCGCCGCGAGGATGCCGTCCCCGGCCAGAGTATCCCGGCGGCCGAGACCGCGGGGGAGCCCGTCTAGCTGCGTGTACCTGACGGCCAGGGGGTTTCGCGGGTGTGGGGATCCCGGGCTCCGCCGCGGGTCAGGCCCGGCCGAGCCTGCGCGTGTGGCCAACGCAGGAGACCTGCCGCGGGTCAGGCCCGGCCGAGCCTGTGCGTGTGGCCAACGCAGGACATCCGTCGCCCGCATTGCCCGGCTCCCACGGACCAGTGCGGAACCGGTGCGGATGTCCGTCCCGGCCGAACGGATCTCCTGAGTTGGCCACAACACCCGCCGGATTTGCAGCCGCACGGGTGCGCCCTGCATCCACCCGCGATCCCGTGCGCGACCCCGTGCGCCACCCGTACGTCACCCCACCCGCCACCCCGTGCTCCACCGCGCAGCCCGAACGAATTCGACGGAGAGCCGAGATTTTGCCCACAACCATTCCAAACAGCCCGTAAACCCGCTGTTTCCTCAGAATCTCCGTCGAATTGGTTCAGGGCAGGGCAGGGCAGCGTGGGGCGGCGCAGGGCTCGGCGGTTTCCGTCGCGGCTCATACTAGAGAAGCCGGCACACGTTCTACCGTGTGCCGGCTTCCACAGCGTGCGCCGCGAGTGGCGCAGCCAGGATCTGCCGACCCGGACCTGACCCTAGATCTCGGAGTCGTCCACCGGCCCCGGCCGCGCGGTCATCGGCTCGGTGCCGCCGTTCGTGGTGCCGGCACCGGCGGCGTTGGCCTCGCGCTCCAACCGGGCTGCGCGGCGGCTCGGTTGCGGCTTTTGCACGGACAGTTCCCCGCCCACGCGACCGCCGTGGGGGCGGCCGTGGTCGGCATACTCCTCACGGAAGTAGGCCATGCGCCACGGACCCATTTCGATCCGGGCGCCGGTGCGCAGGACCTGCCCGTCGTTCTCGTCCTGCCGGTAATTCCGCTTGGCTCCGCCGGAAACGTCGCCGAGCGGATACAGAATGTACTCGTCGTTGTCGTCGTGGCGGATTTCGGCATGGAACGGTTGCAGACCGGCCAGCTGCAGGTCGGCATCCGGGGCCGAACCGATGGTGGTGACCGTCGGCAGCAGATCGAACTCGCGCGGCATCTGACCGTTCCAGTTCTTCGAGCCGATCACAAAAACCAGCCGGGGCCGGCCTGCCCCCGGTGTGTAGTGCGTCGTGGTCACCCGGCGACGGATGCGCCGGTCGAAGGTCGGCACCAACGGCAACAGGGTGGCCGGCGGCAACGGCAGGGACAGGCCCGCCTCCGGTGCGGCACTGCGCCGCCGCAGGAGCGGAACCAGCGCGGCCCGGCTGCCGAGCGTAATGTGCGACGAACCGGTCAGCAGCCGTTGGATGACGGGTGCCTTGACGGCTCCCAGCCGGATGATCAGGCCGTCGGGGCCGGACACGGAGACGGTCAGGCCGCGCTCGGCCAGGTCGCCGGCCAGGCCGCGGAGTTCCTTCAGCTTCATCGTGCTGGTGCGCACGAACATCTCGGGCTTGCTGGAGAAGATCTCGACGTCGAGGCCGCTGGCCGTGATGGTTCCGCCCATCTGCTCGGCGCCGGTTGCCTCCGTGGTGTCGCCCGGTGTGCCCGGCTCCGCGAGGGAGAACTCCAGGTCGATGTCCAGGCGGGTGGTGGGGCTCATGACTACTTGGTGAGCGGTTCGGTGCCTGAACCCTCGCTCGTGGTGACCCGCAGTGTGCCGTTCAGCTTCCAAGTGGCACGGGGGGCGTCGGGGCCGATGTCGCGCGGCACCTCCACCGTCATGTCGATGAAGCTGTAGTTGATGGCGGCGCTCTTGCCGGTCAGGTAGGACCACATCTCCTTGCCGAGGTCGGTCCAGTCCTTGATGTTGTGGGCGTCGGGGCCGGTGGCGTTGGCAGTGGGTACGGGGTTCTGGCTGTCAGTCACGGTGTGTTCCTTCTCGCTTGGTTGCAGGGATACGGCACTCGGTCGTCGCACATCGGGCCCGCAATCGGCCAGAATCGGATCAACAGTGAACCGCCGCGCGGACAGCCATCAAAAACCTCGTCTGCCGCGTGTAGGCCAACCCTAGTTGAGCACGGCTGCAGGGGGAAGGGCGCGGCACCCCCTGTTCTGGTCGGTGGTGTCGGCTAGCCTCGAAACCACCGTGACCAGCGCTTCCGGTGTGGTTGTGCGTGCGCAAAGAGGAGATCGACGTGTTCCTGCCAGACCCTGCCACCGTTGTCTACTCGGCGAGCGACCTCAGCGCCGCGGCCGCGTGCGAGTGGGCACTGTTGCGCCGACTCGACGCGAAACTGGGACGCATCGACGCCGCCCCGGCAGCCGCTGACGCCATGCTCCAGCGCACCGCCGCGCTGGGCGACGCCCACGAACTGCGGATGCTCGAACAGCTGCGCGCGGCCCGCACCGTCGTCGAGATCGAACGTGGCGACCTCGCCGACATCGGTTCCGCCGTTGAAATGAGCGAGGCGGCCCTGCGCGCAGGGGCCGAGGTGGTGTTCCAGGCTGCGTTCTTCGACGGGCGATTCCTGGGCTACGCGGACTTCATCATCCGCACCGGGAGCGGCGACCCGAGCGACCCCGCCGACCATTCCGACCCTGCCGACCCCGCCGACCATGCCGCGACCTACGAGGTCTACGACACGAAGCTGGCACGCTCGGCGAAGATCACGGCGCTGCTGCAGTTGGCGGCGTATAGCGACCAGTTGCAGCGGATGGGCATCCCGACGGGGGAGAACGTGCACCTTCTGCTCGGCGACGGCCGCACGAGCTCGCACCGGTTGCAGGACATCCTGCCGGTCTACCGCGCCCGGCGCGCCCGCCTCGAGCGGCTGGTCGACGAACGCCTCGCCGACCCTGCACCCACCCCGTGGGGTGACCCTCGCTACGCCGCCTGCGGCCGCTGTGACCTGTGCGAGGAGCAGGTGCAGCAGCACCGGGACGTGCTCCTGGTCGCGAACCTGCGGCTCAGCCAGCGCGCCCGGCTGCGCTCCGCGGGCGTCCGCTCCATCGACGACCTCGCCGCGCGGCGCGAGCCCGTCCCCGGTTTGTCAGACGCCACGCTAGCGACCCTGCAGGGGCAGGCCCGGCTGCAGATCGCCCCCCGAGCTCCCGGCCGGCCACTGAACTGGGAGATCATCAACCCGGCCGCCCTCGCGGCGCTGCCCGCACCCGACGCGGGGGACATCTTCTTCGACTTCGAGGGTGACCCGCTCTACCAGGAGGCCGGCAACGGACAGTGGGGGCTGGACTATCTGTTCGGTCTGGCCCTGCCGGACGATACCTTCCGCACCTTCTGGGCGCACGACCACGCCGAGGAACGTCAGGCCCTGATCGACTTCCTGGAGTATGTGCGGGAGCGCCGTTCGCGGCATCCGGGGCTCCACATCTACCACTACGCCCCCTACGAGCGCACCCACCTGCTCGGCCTTGCCGCCCGGCACGGGGTCGGCGAAGAAGCGGTCGACGACCTATTGCGCCGGAATGTGCTCGTTGACCTCTACCCGATCGTGCGGCAGGGCTTACGCATCGGCAGCCGCAGCTACTCGCTCAAGAAGCTCGAACCGCTCTACATGGGGCTCGAGGAACGCGAGGGCGTGGCCAACGCCGCCGACTCGATCACCGAATACGTGCGCTCGCGCACCCTGTTGGCCACCGGACAGACGGATGCCGCAGAGCAGATTCTCACGGACATCGCCCGCTACAACGCGTACGACTGCCGCTCCACCCTGCGCCTGCGCGACTGGCTGCTGGCCCGCGCCGCCGAGCAGCCGGGCGCCACCGCAGCGTCGCCGGCGACCCTGGCGGGCGTGCCCCTGCCGGTGCGGGAACCGGACCCGGTCTACCGGGAACTCTCCGCGCTGCTTGCCGACGTTACGCCGGCCGAGCGCACCGCCGACCAGACCGCGCTCGCCCTCGCCTCGGCGGCGATCGACTACCACCGGCGGGAGCAGAAATCGTTCTGGTGGGACCACTACAGTCGCCTGGGCGCGCCCGTGGACGACTGGGCGGACACCAGGGACGTGCTCATCGTCGAAACAGCAGCCCTGCACCTGGGCTGGCACCGGGAAGGCCGCCAGTCGCTCGACCGCCGGGTACTGCGCCTGACCGGGGCACTCGCGCCGGGCAGTTCGCTCACGGTCGGGCAGCAGCCGTTCCTGCTCTACGACCTGCCCTACCCGCCGATCAGCCGCAGCGACGCCCCCGGAGCGCGCACCGCGCACAACAGGGCGACCATCATCGACGTGATCGACGAGTCGGTCTATTTGGTCGAGGAGGTGCTCGAACGCGATGCACCCGCCCACCGGGAAATGCCGATCGCCCTCACCCCCGGCACCCCGCCGCCAGCCGGTAGCCAGGTGACCGCGATCTCGGAGTGGGGCCGCGCCGTGCTCTCCCGGTGGCCGGAACCGCTGCCGGACGCGGCCTTCGACCTGCTGCGCCGACGCCCGCCCCGGTTGCTCGGGGCAAGTGGGCCGGCGCAGCCCCTGGTGCAGCCACCGGCGCGCCCCGGCGATGGTGCCGGTGCCGGGGACGGCGAGGGCGATGGTGCCGGCGACGGCGACGGTGAGGGGGATGTGCGCACCGCCATCCGGGACACCCTGCTCGTGCTCGACCGGTCCTACCTCGCGGTGCAGGGCCCGCCCGGAACCGGCAAGACCTTCGTCGGCTCGAGGGTGATCGCCGACCTCGTCGTGCGGCACGGCTGGCGCGTGGGCGTCGTCGCGCAGTCCCACGCCGCGGTCGAGAACATGCTCCGGGCCGTACTCGCCGCCGGAATCGAGGCGGGGCTGGAGCCCGGCCAGGTCGGGAAGAAAGCGAAAAAGGGCGACGAGAAAAAGCCGGTGCCGTGGACCCTCCTGGATACCAAGACCTTCGCCCGGTTCACCGGGCAGTCCGGCGGCTGGGTACTCGGCGGCACCGCCTGGGACTTCAGCAACGCCGACCGGGTGCCGCGGGGCTCCCTCGACCTGCTCGTGATCGACGAGGCCGGCCAGTTTTCCCTCGCCAGCACCATCGCAGCAGCCGTCGCGGCCGAACGCCTGCTGCTGCTCGGCGACCCGCAACAGCTGCCGCAGGTCAGCCAAGGCACGCACCCCGAACCGGTCGACGGCTCGGCTCTGGGCTGGCTCAGCGACGGACACCAGGTGCTCCCGCCGGAATTCGGCTACTTTCTGAAGACCAGCTGGCGCATGCATCCGAGGATCTGCGCTCCGGTGTCGGCGCTGTCCTACGAGGGGCGGCTGCGCTCGCACCCCTCCGATCGCCGACTCGAGGCTGTGGAGCCGGGCCTGCACCCGGTGCCCGTGCCGCACCGGTTCAATTCCACCTCGTCGGTGGAGGAGGCCGAAGCCGTGGTCTCACTGGTGACCGGTCTGCTCGGCCGACCCTGGACATCCGGTGGCCGGAGCGCACCGCTGGCGCAGGGCGACGTGATCGTCGTGGCGCCCTACAACGCGCAGGTCGAGCTGCTGCGCCGCCACCTCGTGCAGGCCGGCCTGGGTGACGTGCCGGTGGGCACCGTCGACAAGTTCCAGGGCCGGGAGGCGGCGGTCGCCGTGGTCTCGCTTGCCGCCTCCGCGGCAGAGGACGTACCGCGCGGCCTCGAGTTCCTGCTCCTGGCAAACCGGCTCAACGTGGCCATCTCCCGTGCCCAGTGGGCGGCCTGGCTGGTCTACTCGCCGGCCCTGACCGAGACCCTGCCCTCAAGTGTGGAGAGCCTGGCCCAGCTGAGCGCGTTCATCACCCTGGTCACGCCCGACCGGGCCTGACCTCCGGCGTCGGAGCCTGACCCACGAAAAGGCACCCTCACTCCGGCATGATTCGCGCAGACTGAGGGTGCCTTCGGACGGGGGTGCTACTCGGCGTCGAGGTCCGTTTCGAGGAGCTTGACGAGGGACTCGAGAGCCTCATCGGCTCCGTCGCCCTCGGCGCGCAGCACGACGATGTCGCCGTTGGCGGCACCCAGGCTCATCAGCGACAGGATGCTCGAGGCATCCATCGCGTCCTCGGCCGGGTCGGCCTCGAGGGCGATGGTGACCTCGAGGGTCAGATCGCCGACGGCCGCCGCGAAGATGGATGCGGGGCGCGCGTGCAGGCCGACACGGCTCGCGATGGTGGCTTTACGTTCGGACATGGTTCCTCCTAATTGGTGCCCGGCGAAGGGGTGGCTCGCCGGCGATGATGCGATGCGACGTAAATCCGAAGCGGCTAGAGACCCAGCTCTTCAAGTATGGGCAATCCGGCGCGCACGCGGGTACGCGCTTCGTCCGAATTACGGGCCGAAACGGCGATCTGGGCAAGTTCCTGCGCCCGTTCGAGCGTCACGGACTTCAGCACGGCGCCCACGGCGGACATCGACCGGGCCGTCATGGACAGGGTGTTGACACCCAGCCCGACGAGTACGACGGCGAGAACCGGGTCGGCGGCGGCTTCGCCGCAGACGCCGACGGGCTTGTTGTGGCCCTCGTATATCGCCCCCGCGACGGTGAGCTGGATCAGCTGGAGCACGGCGGGCTGCCACGGCGAGTTCAGCGCGGCGAGGGTTCCGAGCTGACGGTCGGCGGCCATCGTGTACTGGGTGAGGTCGTTCGTGCCGAGGCTGACGAATTCGGCTTCGGTCAGGATGCTCGCGGAGCGGAGCGCCGCGGAGGGAACCTCCACCATGACGCCGGGGGTCTTCAGCCCGGCGACGCGGCACATGGCGGCGAAGTCGGCGGCCTCGTCGACTGTGGCGATCATCGGAGCCATCACCCAGACCACGGCGGAGGAGGCCTGCGCGGCGGTGGCGATGGCTGTGAGCTGGCGCTTGAGCACGCCGGGGCTGGTCAGGTCGGTGCGGTAGCCGCGCACGCCGAGCGACGGGTTGGGCTCCGTGCTGTCGGTGAGGAACGGCAGAGGCTTGTCGGCGCCGGCGTCGAGCGTGCGCACGACGACCTTCTTGCCGGGGAACGCGTCGAACACGCCGCGGTAGGCCACGACCTGCTCATCGATGGTGGGCTCGATGTCGCGCTCGAGGAAGCAGAACTCGGTGCGGAGCAGTCCGACGCCCTCTGCGCCGGCGGCCGCGGCCTTGACCGCGTCAGCGGCCCCGCCCACGTTGGCCAGCAGCGGAACGAGGTGGCCGTCGGCGGTGGTGCCGGTGCCGTCGAACACGGACAGGCTGGCCGCGACGTGCTCCCACGCCGTGACGGCGGTGCGCTCGTCGTCGCCGGGGTCAACCTGGAGGGTTCCGGCGGCGCCGTCCACGTAGACCTCGGTGCCATCGGTGAGGGCGTCGACGCCGGCGGCGGCGACGACGGCCGGCAGGCCGAGGGCGCGGGCGATGATCGCGGTGTGCGACTGCGGTCCGCCGCCGCTGGTGACCAGGGCGAGGATCTTGTTCGGGTCGAGGGTGGCGGTGTCGGCCGGGGCGAGGTCCTCGGCTACGAGCACGAAGGGCTCGTCAGACTGGGGGATGCCGGGGGCGGTGACGCCGCGCAGCTCGGCGACGATCCGGGCCCGCACGTCGAGGACATCCGTGGCCCGCTCGGCCATGTAGCCACCGAGGTTGTGCAGCATCTCGGCGACGGATGCGCCGGACTCCCAGATCGCGCGTTCGGCGGATGTTCCGGTAACGATTAATTTCACTGCAGCTTTTATCAGCATCGGGTCGGTGGCCATCAGCGCGGTGGCTTCGAGAACCGACTTGCTGGCGCCCGTGGCGGCTTCGGCGCGACGCTGAAGCTCGGTTTGCACCACCTTGGAGGCTGTCCGCAGCTCTGCCGTTGCGACTTCGGGCGTAGTCGCCGCATCCAGGCGTTCACCTGCCGGGGGTTCGCTGATCGGTTTGGGCATCTGGCGAACGGATCCGATGATCCGGCCGGGGCTTACGCCTACACCAGTGAAATTCTGCACGGGACAACCTCTATTCTTGCGCAGCAGAAATACTGCGCTATTGATGCTACGCGTCGGCCGCCCCGAATTTCTCGGAGCGGCCGACGTGCGGTTAGGCGTTGACCAGGGCGGGCGCTGCTGCGTCCGCGGTGACCAACGGTGTCTTTCGAGCGTATCGCTTCAGCGCGATCACCAGGATGGCCGTTACGACGGTTCCGATCGCGATCGCCAGGGCGAAGAGCGCGAAGCTGTCGATGGCGAAGAAGACGAACATTCCGCCGTGCGGGGCCTTCGAGGTGACGCCCCAGGCCATCGAGAGAGCACCGGTCACGCCGGCGCCCACCATGGAGGCCGGGATCACGCGGAGCACGTCTGCGGCAGCGAACGGGATGGCGCCTTCGGAGATGAACGACGCACCCAGCAGCCAGGCGGCCTTGCCGTTTTCGCGCTCGGCGACAGTGAACAGTCGGCGGTCGAGCACCGTGGCCAGGGCCATGGCGAGCGGCGGAACCATGCCGGCGGCCATGACCGCAGCCATGATCTGCCACGGAGCCTGGTTGGCCATGGTTGCGGTGCCGAGACCGGCGACGGCGAAGGCGTAGGCAACCTTGTTGACCGGTCCGCCGAGGTCGAACCCCATCATGAGGCCCAGGATCAGGCCGAGCAGGATGGCGGAGGCGCCGGTCATGCCGGACAGCCACTCGTTCAGAGCGGTGGTCAGCAGCGCGATGGGGCCACCGAGCACCAGGAACATCAGGCCCGAGGCGACGATCGACGCGACCAGCGGGATGATGACGACGGGCATCAGGCTGCGAAGCCAGCGCGGCACGTCGAGCTTGGCGAAGCTGGCGGCTGCGACACCGGCCAGCAGACCACCGGCGATGCCGCCGAGGAAACCGGCACCCATGAACCCGGCGACGGCACCGGCGACGAAACCGGGGGCGATTCCGGGACGGTCGGCGATCGCGTAGGCGATGTAGCCGGCCAGGGCCGGAACCAGGAAGCCCATCGACAGCGCGCCGATCTTGAAGAAGACCGCTCCCAGATAGGTCAGCATGCCGCCTTCCGGCAGGTTGAACAGGTTGTTCTCCAGGGTGACCGTGTCGGCGACCTCGGTGATCTCGTAGCCTCCGAGGAGGAATCCGAGGGCGATCAGCAGACCTCCACCGGCGACGAACGGGATCATGTAGCTGACACCGGTGAGCAGGGCGCGCTTGACCTTCTGGCCGAAGTGCTCGCTGGTCTCCTCGGCCTCGGCCGCACCGACGGTGCCGCCGACGCGGCGGGCGTTGGGGTTCTGGGCCGCGGCCAGGGCATCGTGGATGAGCTTGGCCGGTTCGTCGATGCCGCGTTTGACGGGCACCTGGATGACGGGCTTACCGGCGAAGCGCTCGCGACCGCGAACGTCGACGTCGACGGCGAAGATGACCGCGTCGGCCGCGGCGATGACGGCCGGGTCGAGCATCGTGAGGCCGGCCGAGCCCTGGGTTTCGACCCGCAGGTCGACGCCGGCGGCCTTCGCCGCGGCAACGAGCGATTCGGCAGCCATGTAGGTGTGCGCGATGCCGGTCGGGCAGGCGGTCACAGCGACGATGCGCTTGACACCGGCGGATGCCGCGGGCGTGCTTCCGACGTTGGCGCCGGCGCCGACGACGCCGCCGGCGGCCACGGGAGCCGGGGAGACGACGCTGGTGACCAGTTCGACGATTTCGGCCTGGGTCTTCGCGGCGCGCAGCGCGGCGGTGAAGGGGGCCTTCATCAGCGAGCGGGCGAGCTTGGCCAGGATCTTGAGGTGTTCCTGGTCCGCGCCCTCGGGAGCGGCGATCAGGAAGACGAGGTCCGCGGGGCCATCGGCGGCGCCGAAGTCGACCGGCGAAGTCAGTCGGGCCAACGCCAGCGTCGGCTCGGTAACGGCTGCCGAACGGCAATGCGGGATGGCCAGGCCGCCGGGGATGCCGGTTGCCGTCTTCGCTTCGCGAGCGAGGGCATCCGCGTAGAGGCTCTCGATCTCGGTGGCGCGGCCGGCGCCTACGACGAGCTCGGCAAGATGCCGGATTACGCTCGAGGGTGCGGCTCCGAGGTTCTTATCCAGAGCGACAAGCTCCGGGGTGATCAGTGCACTCACTGGACATCCTCCTTTGGATGGGTGTTGAGCGACGTCAGGGTGACGTCGCCCGGTCTGGTTTGGTGCAGTGCCGGAACGGTTGATCCGGGCAGGGACGCGGCTGCGGCCCCGTGGGCTGCGGCCTGGCGGAGAGAGTCGGGGGCGGAGCCGCCGGCGATGCTGCTGAGCAGGTAGCCGGCCAGGGATGAATCGCCGGCTCCGACGGTGCTGCGCGCGTTGATCGGCGGCGTTTTCGCGAGCCAGGCGCCGTCTTCGGTCACCAGCACGGCACCCTGGGAACCGAGGGTGGCCAACACGGCGCCAACTCCGGTGGCGACGAGACGCTCGGCGGCGCGGGCCACGAGCACCGGATTGCCCTCGAGGCTCTCCGGGTCGGGGATGCCGGTGAGCTCGGCCAGTTCTTCCGCGTTGGGCTTGATCAGGTCCGGTCCGGCCGTGACGGCGGCGGCGAGGGGCGCGCCGGACGAGTCGACGGCCACCCGAGGGGCGCTCGCGCCGAACCGGCTGCGGAGCTCCCTGGTGATGTCGGCGTAGAAGTCGACGGGCACTCCAGGCGGCAGCGATCCGGCCAGCACGAGCCAGCTGGCACCCTCCGCCTTCTCCAGCACGAGTTCGATCAGGTCGCTCTGCTGCGCGGCGGTCAGCACCGGTCCGGGCACGTTCACCTTGGTGGTGGTGCCGTCGATCTCGGTCAGCGCGACGTTGCTCCGGAGCGTGGCGCCGATCGGCATGCCGAGGTGGGGCACCCTCGCGGCCCGGAGGGCCACCAGAACGGGGTCCAACTCGTCGCCGGGGAGAATGGCGAGGCTCAGGATGTCCGAGGCCTCGAGGGCGCGAACGATGTTCACGCCCTTGCCGCCCGGTTCTTCGCGGGATGAAGCGGCGCGCTGAACTCCGCCGCGGGCCAGCGGGGCGCGGAGTTCGATGGTGCGATCCAGGCTCGGATTCGGAGTAAGCGTGATGATCACGCGATCACAACCTCAACGTCGGCCGCGGCCAGGGCTGCGGCAAGTTCATCTGATGGGAGAGCGTCCGCGATCAGCACGTCGATGTCGCCCAGGGCCGCGAAGCGGATCAGGGTTTCCTTGTCGAGCTTGGACGAATCGGCCAGTGCGACAACACGACGGGCCGAACGGACGATGGCTGTCTTCACGGCGGATTCAACGGCATCCGGAGTGCTGAAACCGAATTCGGCGTGCACGCCGTTGGCGCCGACGAACGCGATGTCGGGCCGCAACGAATCGAGCTGGGCGATGGTGCTGGGACCGACGACGGCGCGGGTGAGGCCGCGCACGCGGCCGCCGAGGATATACAACGAGATGGCGTCGTTGCCGGCGAGTTTCGTGGCGATCGGCACCGCGTTGGTGATGACCAGGAGTTCGTCACCGGGGGCTGCCGGTGTCCAGTCGAGCAGGAGGTCGGCGAGCAGTTCGGTCGTGGTGCCGGCATCCAGCAGGACGGAGCCGGTCTGGCTCGAGGGAATCATGGTGAGGGCGGCGGCGGCGATGCGCTGCTTCTCGTCCTGCCGCTGCGTCTGGCGTTCTTCGAGGCTGAGCTCGGACATGCTCTGCCGGTCGAACGCGACCGCGCCGCCGTGCACCCGGCGCAGCTGGCGGGCGCCCTCGAGGCTGTCGAGGTCGCGGCGCACCGTTTCGGGGGTGACATCGAAGCGGGAGGCGAGATCGCTGACCGTGACCCGGTTCGAACTGGTGACCAGATCGACGATCAGGGCCTGACGTTCTTCGGCGAACATGGCGACCTCCTCGACGCTGAGTGGCCGAAACCACGAATTTGTAGAATACAAAAACTTTACCTGTGTTTGTTTTTGTTTGTCAAGAAAAACAAAGACAAACAAAGAACCCGCTGCGCGGTGCTGCCCGGTGCTGCCCGGCGCCGCCGGGTGCCGCCGGGTGTCGGCCGTCGGCGATAGCGTGAGCATCATGAAGATCCTGCACACTTCCGACTGGCACATCGGGCGAACCTTCCACACCCATTCGACCCTGGATGCCCTGCATCAGGTGCTGGATGCGCTGGTGGAGGTGGTGCGGCAGCGCCGGATCGACGTGGTGGCGGTGGCCGGCGACATCTTCGACTCGGCCATGCCGTCGGCCGAGAGCTACACGCTGCTCGCGGCGGTGCTGCGGGAAATCAAGCAGGCAGGGGCCACGGTGGTGATGACCAGCGGCAACCACGACTCCGCCACCCGCCTCGGCTTCCAGGCGGAGTGGGCCGCACTCGCGGGCGTCCATGTGCTGACCCGGCCGGAGCAGTTCCTCGAACCGGTCACCGTGCCGGACGAGCACGGGCCCGTGCACTTCTATGGCATCCCCTACCTGGAGCCGGCGCTGGTCCGGCACCTCAGCGTTTTTCACGGGCCGGCAGACGAACCGCTCAAGACCCACGAGCAGGTGCTCACCGTCGTGATGCAGCGCATCCGCGATGACCTGGCCGTGCGCGGCGGGCGATCGGTGGTGCTCAGCCACTGCTTCGCGGCGGGAGTGCCCGCGGCCGCGGCGACCGATACCGTGCGGGACATCACCGCGGGCGGCCTCGATCTGGTGCCCGTGTCGGTCTTCACAGGACCGGACTACGTCGCCCTCGGCCACATCCACGGGCGGGCCCACCTCACCGACCGCGTGCGCTACTCGGGAGCACCACTGCACTACTCCTTCTCGGAGGCCGGCAAACCGCGGGGCTGCTGGCTGGTCGAGCTCCAGGCCGGCCCTGCCGCCGACATCGAATGGATCGAGCTTCCGGTCCCGCGGCGACTCAGCGTGCTCACCGGCGAGATCGAACAGCTCCTGACCGATGACGCCTTGGCCGAGTTCGAGCCCGACTGGGTGTCGGCAATCCTGACCGACCAGGTGCGTCCCCTCGACGGCATCCGGCGCCTGCAGAAACGATTCCCGCACTGCGTCACGCTCGAGCACCGGCCCGCTGTCGTCGTCGACTCGGATGCCGTCAGCTACGGTGAGCGCATCGACCGCCAGAGTGACCGCGAGATTGTCGCCGGGTTCCTCGAGTTCGTGCGCAACGGGGTCGGCCAATCCGATTTCGAACGAGACCTGGTGGCGGAACTCCTCACCGAAGGTGACCTGAGGGAGCTGAGCCGATGAAGATCAAACGCCTGCGGATCGCCGGATTCGGCCCCTACAAGAACGAACAGGTGATCGACTTCGAGCGCTTCGATGCCGATGGAATCTTCCTGATCACCGGCAAGACCGGGGCCGGCAAGTCCAGCATCCTCGACGCCGTCTGCTTCGCCCTCTACGGCAGCGTGCCGCGCTATGAGGGAACGGAGTCCCAGCTGCGCAGTGACCACTGCGAACCGGATGACCCTACTTTCGTGGAGCTGGAATTCGCACTGCACGAGAACGACTACCGCATCTACCGCACACCCAGGTACGAGAAGAACAAGAAGCGTGGCCCGGGTACGACCATGTCACCGCCCGACGCGCGCCTCGACATCCGTGACCTGCACGACGACCGGGACACCCCTGAGGGCTGGCGCAGCGTGGCGACCCGTCCGGTCGACGTCGGGCACGAGCTCAGCCGCATCCTGCCGCTCAAGCAGGACCAGTTTCTGCAGGTGATCCTGCTGGCCCAGAACCGGTTCCAGCGGTTCCTGCTGGCCAAGACCGATGACCGGCGAGGGGTGCTGCGCACCCTCTTCGGCACCGCCCGGTTCGAGCAGCTCGAACTCGGGCTGATCAGCCGGCGCAAGTCGCTCGATGATGGGCTGGAATCCGTGCGCCAGCGCCTGGCCGGCCTGGCGGCCACCGCGTCCCGGCACTTGCAGCGCGAAGACCTGCCCGGCGACGACTCCGATGACGCGCCCGGCAGTCGCGACCGGGCCTGGTTCGACGCCGCCCTGGCGGAGCTGGACGAGCTGCTGGCCGAGGCGTCGGCGGGGGCCGAACGGGCCACGTCGGCGCTGGAGTTGGCCGCCGCCGACGTGCAGGCCCAGGAAGACCTGCGCAGCCGGCAGGACCGCCGCAACGAAGCCCACTCGGCCCTGGCCGTTCTCGAGGCCCGGCAGGTGGCGATCGCCCTCGACCGGGCGGCCGTGCTGGCCGCGAACCGGGCGTCCCGCGTGTGGCCGGCGCTCCGCACGCGTCGAGAGGCGGAGGAAGCGCTCGAACGTGCCCTGGTCGGCGAATCGTACGCGCACGGCGCCTGGCGTGAGTACCAGGACGACCCAGGTCTGGTGGAAACGACTGAGAGCCTCAAGGCCGTCATCGAGAATCTCCTGGGCCGGCTCGGATCGTTGAAGGACGTTCTCGACGTCGAACGGCTGCTGCCCGGCATCGAGGCCAAGATTGTGACGCTGCAGGAGGAGCTCGCCCTGCACGTGGCATCCGTCGAGCAGACCCAGGCGCTCCTGGACGAGCTACCGGACCGGATGGATGACGTCGACGAGGCCCTGGCGGCGGCCGCGCTGGCGGCGGCAAGCGAGCCCGAGGCGCGCGCCCAGGCGGAGCGGCTGCGGGCGGCCGAG